>CALFOY010000167.1 GCA_937919265.1 uncultured Capnocytophaga sp.
GTAAAAAATTCAGCTGTTTGTTAGAAGTAGGAAAGGTGAGGTCGTCACGAGTAGCTCGTTCGCCCCCTTTCTTGGTTCCAAAGGGTGGATTGGTCAATACCACATCATAACCTGTCATTTGCTTGCCTAAGGACGAAAGCGTATCGCCAAACTGTATATGTCCTTTGATGTCGTGCAACATCGCATTCATCAAGGCAAGGCGGTGGGTTTCGTGTACGAGTTCCCCTCCTGTAAAGGCATCATTTATCTGGAACTCTTGCAGTTCTTGGGAGAGGGAGAAAAGGTCATCGGTTTGGTCTTTGATATACCGGTCAGCAGCAATCATAAAGCCAAAGGTACCACAAGCAGGATCATTACAGCGTTCGCCCACTTGGGGGTTCGTAAGTTCCGTCATCACATCAATAAGTACTCGAGGGGTAAAGTACTGCCCTGCCCCTGATTTCTTTTCACTAGCGTTCTTCTCCAATAGACCTTCGTATAGATCTCCAAAGGTTTCTCGCTCCTTAGAATACCAGTCCAACCCCTCAATAGTATGAATGATTTTGTAAAGATTTTTAGGTTCTCTGATATTCGATACTGCTCCTAAAAATATTTCTTTTACAAGTCCATTCCCTTTTTTTTCAAGCGTCTTTAGTAGCCCATCATAATATTCTTTTAAATCATTTGCTCCTATTTTCAAGAGATCATCCCAACGATAGCCTTCAGGTATATTTTCCTGTATTTTCATTCTTTGATCCACTCCATCAGTTTCCTTGGCCATTTTCAGAAAAAGGATATAGGTTAGTTCTGTTACATATTGGTGATAGGTGATACCATCATCACGGAGCACATTGCACAGTGTCCATAGTTTGGCTACAATTTCTTGGTTGTTCATAGTGTTTTAGTTCCTCTTTTATTCTTCCTTTAAGTCTTAGTTAGTGGTTTCTGAAAGAAAGCAAAGTTGTTGATATTTATTATGGTATTTCTATAAGATTTGTAAAATCATTCTCATTAGACTATTGTTAAATAAAAAATTATATATTTTATAAATATATTTTGATGTGATTTCTATATTTGTAACAAGTAATAAAATAAAGATTAAAATTGGGCTTGACCATAAAAGGATTTGTAGAGTTGAAAGTCTGTATTTTTGTTTATTTTTTTCTTTATCTACTTCAATGAATGAATTTTCTAATATTTGTTTGTTATCCGAAAATGATTGTTTATATTGTGTAATATTCTTTTCTATAAATTTCAATGCTGATTTTTGGTTATTGATAAAGATTTGAATAAACACACAAAACATAAACACTTGAATTAATATTAAGTAATTCTTTATAGAATTCGCTTTTTCATATTCTAATGATGTAGATGCAAGAACAATTGCAGCTGGTATTGCAATTAACTTAGTTTGTGAATCATTCACAACTCCTTGAATTTTTTGATAAAAATCTAATGCTTTTGTGTCAAGTTCAATTTTTAATTTATAATAAGAAAAATTTCTCAGATAATAATTATATGAGGCAGAAGCTCGATGTATAAATTCATTAAAATTTTTAATTAAGTATGAGAATCTATCTTTTTCTTCTATTGGTAACAAATAGTCAATTAGTTCATTTATGTAAATGTTTTTTCTATCGGGAGCAATATTTTCTTTCAAAATTTGAATAAAGTTAGTGATATTATTTAAATTAGTATCGTCTATCAAATCTAAATCTTTTGATAAGTATTTTATATGTAAAAGCAAAGATTTATCTTCTCTTACAATTAAAAGATTCAAAATCTCATCTTCTTTATGTGAAAATTTAGCATTTTGACATAAAATATCCTTCAGATCAATAATTGCAGCATATCTCTTCCCAAAAAATGTATTATTGATTAAAAATTCATTTGTTTTGTATATATAAACTCTTTTCTTAGGATAATCATAACGATTCCATTCTAAAAAAGAATCTTTTGAGAGGTAAAACCCTTGAGTTCTTAGTCTTGAAATTAAAAATTCTAAAACTATATCTTCGTTAGTATTATAGTCTTCAACAAAAGAATTTGTAATTAGTTCGTTATTACTTAACTCACTTAAGAAATCCAAGTTATCTATTGTATGGGTACAAGAAATAATATCATCTTCTATTCTTATAGACGATTTATTTTTATTTAATATCTTAACAATTTTATCAATCATTGAGTTTCTTTATTTGTTGTTTCAATAGCTCAGGGATGTTCTTAATAGTTAGCTTATTGTTTTTTTCATCATAAATAATAGTTTTATCTAAAAATAATTTTGTATCAAATTCTAATCTTAAATTATTATCTTTATATGCGATTCTTTTCAGTTGTTTTAATTTTGCTTTATTACCACTTATAACAGAACTTACACCAAATTCATCTTCAGTTGCTAAATCTTGAAACTTTTCAGGATTATCGGGATCCATTATAGCAGAAATATCTGAGAGTAAAATCTCTCGTTTTTCATCCATTCTATTTAGACAATACAAACAGACCGCATCTTTTCGTTGTATTTTTCTATCTATATCCCAACCTTCTCTTTTTGCAAATTCATCAATGGCTTTAAGTAATCTATTTGTTGATTCGGTAGTAGTATTTTTATTATCAACATCTATAAATTTCATAAAATAAAGACTAATATCTTTAAGTCCTTTCACAAAAGATAAATAGGTTTTTCTATCTGTAGTAAGGTCTTCATTTTCTATTGCTTTCCAGTCTGTAAGATTAATAGAACACGCAATATCAACTTTATGTAACTCTAAATTCCTTATATTACCAAGCGATAAATCTGTTTCATTAATAACAAATCCCTCTTTATTATTTATCATAAGAACTAAAAGTAAATCTTTCTTTAATTTTGTATATTCACACAGAATCATATAGCCACCTGTTGCAGCAATTGTCTCTTCTAATGTTTCTTTGTAATGCTCCATTACACTAGTGGAAAAATTATAGAAACTATTTTTCCCTTCAATATACTCTAATAATAGTTCCTTAAACTTAGGAAAGTCACCCGAAAAAATTCCATGTATTATTTCAGATTTTTTATAATATGACTCATCAATCTTCTCCATAAACAATCTTTCCTTATCACCAATGGTTAGAACTTGAGTGGCAGATTTTGCATCTACAGCTTTCTTACCAGCCTCTTTTAGTAATTGATGAATGATAATATTTTTAACATTAATGTTTTTGTTTATTTTTCTCATACTTTTTATGTTTTTTGTATTCGCCCTATTTTAGAGTATCTTCAAAGTATTTTTAACTACTATCCCATAAACAAATATTCCTTTAATTCATCTACAATTTCTCCTAGATGGTTTTTAAAGACCTTATTAATCTTCTCATAACCACCTGCATTTTGGAAAGCTCCGGTATCAAAGTCGGCCTTTTCTATATATTGTTCCTTCTCTAGGAAGGTCTTGATACGGTCGAGCCATTTAGTTTCCATAGCATTGAAGCTGTGTGTTTGTTTGAGCTTCTCAAAAGCATTGTCCAAACGTACTTTATAATCCACTAGGGCATTGCCTAGGGCTAAGGTACGTATCATACTAATAAGGTCGGCGGTGATCTCTACATTCTTGGCATTGTTCCATGCCTTATTCAGCTCTTTCAGGGTATAGCCCTCTTGCGCCATTTCTAGGTAAAGATGCTTCAGATCACTACGAGTAAGCTCTGAAGGGCGTGTACAGAGTAGGTTCAGGGCGGTGAGTTTATTGCGATTCTCGGCTATATAGGCTGAGAATTGTTGTATATAGTCCCCAGGGCGTTTTTCGGTCTTGCCATAGCCTACATAGTGTTCACGTACTTCATCAGGCTTGTCACTGATATATTTGTACTTTACCGTCTTAGGGTGGGAATAGAACAAACAAGCAATAGCTTTTACATTCTCTTTGATAAAAGTCTTTACTTGTTCGTTGGGTGTATTTTTAAGGGTGGCTAAAAAATCCTTAGGGGATATCCCCTGACTTAGGCTACAGAAATAATCAAAATCCTGTTGGCTAATATTCTTCGTTCGTCGTTGCAATCGGCCTAAGAGCTGTTGGGTATATTTGGCAATTAGCTCAGAGTCCTCAGTATGTTCAAAACCATTGATGATATCTTCCAGTGTAGTGGTAGGATTCACTACAATGGGTACCATTTCAGAGACTTCTGTAAAGAAATCAAAGACACCTACGGGATCATATACCTCAAAACTCTCCTTGTTTATTTTAGGACAAAGTCGGGTAGCGCGGCCTATCATCTGATGGAAAAGGATACGTGATCTTACAAAACGCAAGAATACCAAGGCAGTAATTTCAGGGACATCTACCCCTGTGGTAAGTAGGTCTACAGTTACCACTATATTGGGATAAGTGTCGTTTTTGAACTTATTAACCGCCTCCTCTACCCGCTTTTTATCTCCTATGCTACCTGTTATCTTTTGGATAGCATCGTTATCTACCCCTTGCTCAGCATAGATTTCTTTGAGGATCTTCACCACAAGATCGGCATGGGCATCATCTACCGCAAAAATAAGGGTCTTTCCTTCGCCAGTAGGGTCTAAATATAGGCTCACTTCCTCCAACACGGCACGGTTGAACCCTTCTGTGATAACATTTCGGTTGAATTGTTCTACCTCAAAATTCAGTTCGTCAGGGATGTCGGACAATGGTCTTACCTCATTTGTCTCAGGATCATATATCTCTATCGTAGCTCCTTTAGGAATATGGATGCCCTCTATACGTTGTTGGGTAAAAATATGGTGAGGTAAGTTGTAATCTACCAAGAAACCATCCAATACGGCCTCACGATAAGAATACTCAAAGACGGGTTTGCCAAAAAGCTCGGTAGTATGTAGCGCTGGAGTTGCTGTTACGGCTATTTTCACCGCATCAAAGAAATCCACTACCATGGTATATTTGCTAGAGAAATCCTCTTGATTGCGGAAAGCAAATTCATCTTCACTCATCTCTTTATCAAGTATATAGCCACGGTGTGCCTCATCTACGATTACCAAATCATAATCCGATACCGAGGGCATATCCTCCGCTTCATTATATAGGATACGCCTTACCATAGCCTGTACAGTGCTCAGCTGTATTTTGGTTTCTTTCTCTATTGTCTTTTCACTCAGAGAGTTAATAGGATAGATATTATAGAGTGTCTGTAGGTCTTCCAGTTTTACATCCTTGAACACATCGAGGGCCTGCTTTCCTAAGACATTGCGATCCACTAAGAAAAGGATACGCTTAAAGCGTTTGGCAGCCAAAAATCGGTAGATCATCGCAAGCAAGGTGCGTGTCTTCCCTGTTCCTGTCGCCATAGAGAGGAGTATTGAACGATGCCCGTCGGCTAAGGCTTTTTCGGTAGCTTCTACGGCGCGGATTTGGTAGGGATGTAGGTTGAGCCCATTGGGGTCTCTTAGCAGGTCATAAGGTGTCTGAGTGAGGCTTTGGGTAGCTTTGGCTATATCTAAAGCCAAATCCTCCAAGAGTCCTTGAGGGCTTTTCCAGTGTTGTAGTGCTCTGGGGATATTGCTACTCTCTCGTACATCTAGGAACCAAATACCCGCCATAGTATCTAATTGCTTGAAGTATCTTCGTCCATTGGTAGCAAAAAGAAAAGGTACCTGATAGTCTCCCCATTGCCCAATGAGATAATCGGCATGTTCTTGCTTGATATGAGTGGCGTAGTCCTTACATTGGCTAGCTAGAATAGACGAAATGTTTTGTTCCTGTGCCTTAGCCTCCACGATACCTACCAATTGCAACCCCACAAATAGAGCATAATCGGCAAAACCTCTGTCGGTAGGCCATTCGGCTATGGCAAGGTTTTTCCCTTTTTCGGGACGGGTACCTTTGCTATAGCGTAGGTGTTCGGTATCGGCCTGCCAACCTGCTTCACACAGCTGTGCATCAATGAGCTGGCGTGTTTCGGCTTCTGAGAGTTGGAGGTTTTTTACATATAGCTCCGTACGGCGTGTGCGCTCTTTTTGAGCATTTATAAACTCTTTGGTTTGCGCAGCTTCCCAATAGCTTTGTTGTTTTTGTAGTTCAAGGAGTTGCTCGGTAAGGGCTTTGATTTGCTGCTCTTGGGCTTCTTTTTCTGCTTGTAGCTCGGCAATATTAGGGTTGTCCCCCTCCTGAGGCATCACAAAGGTATGTCCTCCAGTTCCCTCCCCATAACTCAAAGCATACCATTGAGCGAGCTTGTAGGCCATTTGCAAGTTTGTCTTGGCGGAGCTGACCGAGTCAAAGCCAGCATGAGCAGCTTCATTCCCTCGTTGTCGTAATTGGTTAAGAATGCTACCTAATTGGTGTTCTATAAATCCTTCCCGCTTAAGGACACTGATTCTGTTGGCCTGATTGTTATCATGAGGCAGGGCGATATGTTCTATTTGGAAAATCTCATTGACCATAACTTCGGCAAATTGGCGTAGCTTCATCAAGCAGCCATTAGGGTCGGTATATAAGTACGTCTCCGCCAAGTAAGCAATACGATACAGTACATGGGGTTCAACATCTTTTAGAAACTCAAAATTACTTCTCATAATCTAGCCTTATAGGAAGTTGCAAAAATAATGATTTAATTACAATAAGCAAAATTTGTATTAAAACGAAAACATTTCTTTACTTTAGATTATATGACATATTTTTTTGTAGTGTAAAAGAAAACTCTGTACCTATTCCTAAACTACTTTCTACAAAAATAACCTCATTGTGTGCTTCAATAATATATTTTACAATAGAAAGCCCCAAACCAGAACCTCCTTGTTTTCTACTTCCGCTTTTGTCCACTCGGTAAAAACGCTCAAAAAGACGGTGTAAGTTTTCTTTAGCTACTCCTTCCCCATTATCTGCAATACGAATAATAATTTTTTCTTGATTCAAATTATCTATCGTTACTTCTGTAGTGCCATTTTCTTTACCATATTTTATAGAATTCATAATGATATTTGCAAGCACTTGCCCTATTCGTTCGCGGTCGGCATATACCATTATTTCAGAGTAATTTTTGTCAAAAGTAAGTGTAATATTCCTTTTTTTTGCACGAATTTCAAAAAGTTCAAACGTAAATTCTATAAGTTCTATAATATTAAAATAAGAATATTCAAGAATTAGCTCACCTGCTTCAAGTTTTGATATCATTTCTAAATCTTTCACTACAAAAATAAGCCTTTCTACGTTTTTTGCTGACCGTTGAAGGTATTTTTTTCGTATGTGTTTATCTTCCATAGCTCCATCAAGAAGAGTTAAAATATATCCTTGAAGTGTAAAAAGAGGTGTATTTAGTTCGTGAGAAATATTCCCAATAAACTCCTTTCGATAATCTTCACGTATTTTTAGGCCTTCTATTTCATTATTCTTATCTTGTGCAAAACGAGTAATTTCTTTTTTTAAAGTAAAAAAATCTGTATTTTGGGAGAGATTTTGAGATAATTCCTTGTAAATAGGTTCAAATTCTTTATGTAAAAATTTCTTTATCTGTAAATAAAGAATAAAATAACAAAGAAAATACATAATTATGCTATAAATAGGAACTATCCAAAGCAAGTTTGAATGAATTTTAAAGATAAAAAAAACAATAAAAATACTTGAAAAAAAAGAAATAAACAAGGATATTTTCCCTACCAATGAGAAAATTTTTTTAGGATTTTGCATTTCTATCTCACTAATTACCAAAGTTTTAAACAATGAATTTATAACCAACGCCTTTCACCGTTTTGAAATATTCATCGCCTATTTTTTCACGAAGTTTCCGAATATGTACATCTATTGTTCGCCCTCCTACAACTACATCATTACCCCATACTTTCTCTAAAATCTCTTCTCGTTTAAAGACTTTATTAGGCAAAGAAGCTAAAAGCGATAATAATTCAAATTCTTTCTTAGGCAAAAGAATTTCATTCCCATTTATTGTAATAGTATATTCTATTCTGTTGATTATCAGATTATTGAAATATAAAATATCTTCATTATTTCTTTCATAAGAAGGCAAACGACGTAAAAGAGCCTTTATTTTACTAATGAGTAATTTAGGCTTTATAGGTTTGGTTATATAATCATCTGCACCAGCCTCAAAACCAGCAAGTTGAGAATAATCTTCCCCTCGAGCTGTTAAAAAAGTAATAATAGTTTGTGAAAGTTCGGGAATGGCTCGAATACGCTCACAAGCTTCAATACCGTCTATTTCTGGCATCATTACGTCCATTATAATAAGTTGAGGCTGAGCTTTTTTAGCAATTTTTATGGCTTGCTTACCATTTTTTGCTGTTAGCACCTCAAATCCTTCTTGTTCAAGGTTGTACCCTACAATTTCTAGAATATCTTCTTCATCGTCAACTAGTAAGATACGAATATCTTTGTATTCCATATGTGATTTTTTCGGTTCAAAGATAATAAAAAAGATTTTCTTACAAAATAAAATATGTATATATTTGCATTCTGAAAAAATTTGACAATGACTATTTTGAAAAAAAGTATTTCTATAATAATTCTATTATTTTCAGTAGGAATATATTCACAAACCAATAAAAAATCTCCTCACCCAGATTTTGTTAATATTCTTGACCTTTCATCAGATTTTATTTTAGATATAAAATATGCTACCTCAGATAATTTTTTAAAGCAAGCCGTTTATGACTGTCCTGCCTGTTATTTAAGGAAAAGTACAGCAAAAGCGCTTGTTCAGGCTAATGAAGAATTTAAAAAATATGGTTATCGAATAAAAATTTTTGACTGTTATAGACCGCTTTCTGTTCAACAAAAAATGTGGAAAATTTTACCCGGCACTCATTATGTTGCCAATCCTGCCAAAGGCTCAAAGCATAATAAAGGCGCAGCAATAGACCTTACTTTGATAGATACACAAGGGAAAGAATTAGATATGGGTACACCTTTTGATTTTTTTGGAGAAAAAGCACATCATACTTATCAAAAATTACCCCAAAAAGTATTAGATAACAGAACTTTATTAAAAAATACTATGGATAAATATGGTTTTAGGTCTATTTATTCAGAATGGTGGCACTATGAATATCGTCCTGAACGAGAAGCCAAAATAGAGAACTTTTCTTGGGATTGTAACTAAAATATCTCTACTTCTCAGTGATTTAATTATAGATTTATCCTAAAATCAATTTTTCTAATAATAGATATTAGAAAAATCAATACAAAAACAATTGTAAATGAAAATAATTTTTGTAATTTTGCACTAAACTAAAAAATTAGAATTTATGGCATTACAAATAACAGATGCTTCTTTTGAAGAAGTAGTACTAAAAAGTGAAAAACCTGTATTGGTAGATTTTTGGGCAACTTGGTGCGGTCCTTGTCGTATGTTAGGACCTGTAATTGAAGAAATTGCCAATGAATATGAAGGAAAAGTAGTTGTTGGTAAAGTAGATGTAGATAACAATCAAGACTTTGCAAGCAAATATGGCGTTCGTAGCATTCCAACAGTTCTTGTTTTCCAAAATGGAGAAATAGTTGGACGACAAGTAGGAGTAGCTCCTAAAAAAACATATACAGACGCATTAGACCAACTTTTGTAATAGTTTTAGGTTTTCATAATTTTATCTAAAAAAGGTAGTTCGCAAGGATTGCCTTTTTTCTTAAAAAATACTTTCAAAAACAAAATCTCTAACCTTTTTTATATATGATAAATTTAGAAAAATACATTGACCACACTTTATTAAAGCCTACGGCTACATTCAATGAAATTGAAAAATTATGCCAAGAAGCTATTGATTATCAATTCTTTTCAGTATGTGTTAATAGTGGCTACGTTCCATTTGCAAAACAAATCTTAAAAAATACAGATATAAAAGTTTGTAGTGTAGTAGGTTTCCCATTAGGAGCTATGAGCCCTTTGGCTAAAATTTATGAAACTTCACAAGCTCTAAAAGATGGTGCAGACGAGATTGATATGGTAATGAATGTTGGCTACTTCAAAACAGGACAAATAGCCAAAGTACTTGATGAAATTACTCAAATTAAACGGGAAACAGATAAGAAAATCCTTAAAGTAATTCTAGAAACTTGCTTTTTGAGTGATGAACAAAAAAAATTGGCCTGCCAAGTTTGTGTAGATGCAGGGGCTGATTTTGTTAAAACTTCAACAGGTTTTGGCTCTGGTGGTGCTACTCCGCAAGATGTTATTCTGATGCGTGATATTGTAGCAGGCAAAGCCAAGGTAAAAGCCTCTGGAGGTATCAGAGACCAAAAAACAGCTCTGGAATATATAGCCCTAGGCGTTGAAAGAATAGGAACTTCTAACGGAATTGCCATCGTAAAAGGAGAAACAGGAAGTGGCTATTAATAATTGAAAAATATTTTAAAGTAATTGCATTTTTTTATATATTTGCAATTACTTTTTTTATTTAAAATAATTTAATATGAAAAAAATAATATCTCTTTTATTTATCATTCTTTCTATTAGCTCCTGCTATGAAGATGAAAGAGGTTCAGACTACAAACCAGAAATAATGTCTCGAACTGAATTCGAAAATTCTATTGAAATAATAGGAAGCAAAGCAATGCAAAAAGCCGGAAAAATCTATTTAGTTGATGATTTAATGTTTCTTGGAGAAGAAAATCAAGGATTTCATATTTATGATAACTCCTCTCCTACTCTACCTAAAAAAATTGGCTTTTTGAGAATACCTGGCGCTACTGACCTTGCTATAAAACCAAATAGCGAAGTTATTTACGTAAATCAAGCTGTTGATTTGGTTGCTTTTACAATCGAAAAAAATACAATGAAAATAACGACTCACAAACGATTGAGAAACGTATTCCCTGTCCTGCGTTCTCCTGATGGTTATTACCTAAATGAAAAATATAGCAAAGATAAAATAGTTGTAGATTGGCACAAAAAATAAATAATATGAAAAAATATTTTTACTTACTTCTTGTAAATTTAAGCTTTTTGGCTTGTTCCAAAGAAACTTCTAACTCTTCAGGAGAAACATCTTCAGCTGGAAGTGTAGGTGGTTCGCTCTCTAGTTTTATTATTAAAGACGATTATTTGTACGTTACAGATAATAAAAACCTTAATGTGTTTAATATTAAAAATGATAAAAATCCTATACAAGTAAATTATCTGAATGTTGGTTTTGATATTGAAACCCTTTATTCTTTGGATAAATATCTTTTTATAGGCTCAAAAGATGGAATGTATATTTACTCAATAGACACCCCAGAAACACCAAAAAAACTTTCTCATACAACACATTTTCGTTCTTGTGACCCTGTTGTAGCTACTGAAACTCACGCTTTTGTAACTTTACATTCTTCTACTTTTTGTAATGGAAATATTAATGAATTACAAATATATGAAATTACAGACCCTAAAAAACCGAAATTTCTTGCCAGACGAGGGTTGGTTTATCCAAGAGGATTAGCTATCTCTCCTGACAAAAATTATTTATTAATTTGCGATGATGAATTAAAGATATTCTCTATAAAAAATCCTGAAGACACAAAATTAATACTGTCTCTTATAC
>CALFOY010000168.1 GCA_937919265.1 uncultured Capnocytophaga sp.
ACTCCTTTTCACAAGCAAAAAGGGGCTTTGAAACAGGGCACAGCGAACCTATCGATTTTTATGGCAACGATGACAACGAGTGTGAAATTAACCGAAAAGCTGGTTCACACTTTACGACAAAAAGGAGTACAGACTATTGAAATTGGCGGATTTAGCTTGGGGGCTGTGATAGCAAACAGGCATCGAGTGGCATATAATTCGGCGGATTTCTATGTGCCGATAGTAGGAACAGTAGCACACGAAAAGTTTTTTATTTTCCAGAAGAAAAATATTACTGAAAGCGAAATCGAGCGAAACAAAATCATTACACATCACCTAAATTTCTCAGCCCAATGGCAAGAAAATCAATCCCCCAATGTATTTCCAGTGATGGCACGATATGATTTGTTTTTACCACTTCACCAGCACGCTCCCGCTTATGGAAATCTGGAAGTGGAAATTTGGAACACGGGACATTTATCCACTGCTCTTTTCTACGACGCAATGCGGTATGTTCTGTTAAAGAGGTTGAAGAAGTAGAAGTAAGTCTTTATGGTAGTTCGTTTTTAGAAATAAAAAATAACAAAAAATATGAACATCCGAGCCATCACTCCCATATAAGTTCGGAGGCTAAACATTAGAGCTCAGAAGTTAAATTTCGAAGCTAACTTCTCTCACATTTAATGTTAATTATTTTAGATGATGAATAAAAGTATCAACTTGAGAAGAATTCAATCTCTTACTCTGTCATAATCATAATTAAAATATCAAGCAATATGAAACGTTATTATATATGTATTGTCATCTTCTTTGTCTCTGTATGCGGGATAGCACAAACTGTAGACAGTATTAGGAATATACGAGAATTTGACGAGTTCGAAAAATATACCCACTTGGCAAAAGACAGTCTTGCTATTCAAAATATGGGAGAGCATCAGAAGTTTTGTTATTCTTCACGACACTTTACCATAGAGAAAGGAGAGAAGGGAGAAGCTGAAGCTACACATAGACTTTTGATGTGGTCGCTTTCGTCGGTATTATCGCAGAATAAAATATTGGTTCGCAACCCACAAGCACATTATTGTCTGACCAATCTTTATGTGTATACCAATACAGAACTTTTTTTCGATCACATTATCGACTTGTACGTATTATCTTCGTTCTCATCAGCCAATAAGTCGTTAATGAAGTTTGTACACTCTCTAAAGGATAAAGATTATATAGCATTCGACCCCATAATGAAAATGTCGCATGTTTGTTATATGTTTTGGCACGAAGAAAAACTCATAATGGTACTTGTTCCCTGTCGTGTAATCTCCTTTGCCAAAGATGTAAACGATAAGATTGTAGAAGTGGCAAAAGAAGCGTTGGAACGTTATTATAAGTAAGTATTTTTGTCATTAGAATAAATTAAGGTAGATAATAGATCCAAAAAAAGCAATGATGAAAAAACGACTTTTATACCTAAGTATTGCGTTTTTATCCGCAGCCATACTCGCACTCGTTATAGTAGCAATGCGCTTACTATATCCCGATTGTTGCGACTCAACTTTTGGGATAATTCTATCCAAAGTGGTTTTCATGGGAGCTTACCTCTTTTTTCCTTTATTTTTTATCTATCTGGTAATTGTAGAAATAAATATTAACTTTATGTACCAACACAGCCTTAGAAAGAGATTACACAAGCGCACAACCAGCTTCAACCTATCACTCATCACCTTAGCACTCGTGCTCCTGAGCCTTCTCGCCCGCCTCTTTCTCTAAGATTAATAACACATAAATCGAATTAGTAACAATTATAAAAAAAATATGATACGTAATTATTTTTACCTTGTAGTGGGAGTACTTTGCTTACTCTCTGCCGTTACTCACGAAATGAACGGCTTTGCAACCGTTTTCCCTACCTTGTCAAACACCAATATTGATGCTGAAAGTAGGGTAACATTCAATTATCTTTGGCATATCATAGCTACCGAAAACATAGTAATGGGTATTGCTTTAGTGTTAATGGCACTGCGCAAAAACGACAACGCAGGCAAGTATATTGCTCAGTTTGTAATGGCCTTATTAGCAGTACGTTGGGCAAGTATTGCATTTAGTACTCTAACAAGCGATGGAGGTAACCTTACCAAAATACTTCCTGAAAGTGTTATAATGTGGCTACTTATATTCCTATTGTGGTTAGGAGCAAGAAAAAAAGAGAAAAAATAAAAGGAAAATCAGTGTCCATTTGCCTTTGAAAAGAGGTTAATCACCACCACCCCAGCGATGATAAGCAGGGAACCTAATACAAAAGGCAAGTCTATTTTATTCTTAAAAACAAGAATACTCACGATGGCGGTCAGTACAATCCCTACCCCCGACCAGATAGCATAGGCTACCCCCAGCGGAATATTCTTGAGGGCTAAAGATAAAAAATAAAAACAAACACCATATGACAACAGCGAGCCTACGGCAAATAACCACTTGGTAAACCCTTCCGATTTACCTAAAAGAGCAGTGGCTAAGACCTCTAAAACAATCGCTAAAGTAAGGTATAGGTAATGCATATAAGTATAGTATCTAATTCCGTGGCAAAAATATAACAATTTTACTGAAAATGAAATTAAAACTCATAGAACACATAAAGCTCACTAAAGAGCTCGTAGACCGAGAACACTTTTTCTCTGTGGGCTATTGCGAAGCAATCGAAACCCATTTGATGAAAGTACTTGTAAGTTGGGTAGCAGGCTATGAACGCTATTACCGCATAAGTGCCGAAGATTACGCATCGTTCGAAGAAGACCGTCCTGTATTCTACGAATTGTACAAAAACGAACTCGGTGAGGATAACGAATGCTTTACTCAGAAGTTTATGGGAGCGCAAGCTCTACGCGATTACGATGGTCGTAAGAACTTTCAGACGTGTTATCCCTCAAAGGAAATGAACCCTTTTGGGCATTATGCCTATTGCAACGGAGTACTATATGCTCAAATCCTTTGGGACAAAGGCACTGTATATGTACCCCCTTATCAGAAAGTAAAAAACCTTAACGGCGATTGGGATTATCCCTTGCGAAAAGATTGTTATATAGAAAAAGACCCCGAAGGCAAAGACCTCTGCTTTTGCCTTGATATAGAAAACGGAAAGTAACCTCATAATTAGTAAAATATGTTTGATATAGAAGAATGTAGAATAACCCTTCTCACAGAGTACACATACGAAGTAGCTTACTTAGGAGGGCGTATGTTGCTAAGATATGAAACAGAGCCTCCACACGGAGATGAGATTTGCTCAGTATATTTCCCTGAGTCAAACAACGAATTGCCCTATTGGTGCTACCTGAGAAATATCAAGCAAATAAGTATAGATAAATCGACCAAAAGTTTCTTTATATCAATAGAAGCCGTGAAACCTCATCAAT
>CALFOY010000169.1 GCA_937919265.1 uncultured Capnocytophaga sp.
TTGGGAGCTCTCTCCCTAAATATGTTGTAGGTAATACTTCGTTGTTCATAGGTTTGTTATATTTAGTTATATATATTCTTCAAATTTTCCTGACCGCAAGGCTTGCGTTTGCTCTGCTACAAGGTTTTGCATCTGCTCTTGTAGGGCTACGTCTTTACCATTGTTGACAATAATTACCCTTGTAGCACGGAGTATCAGGCTCTTACGCATTGAAAACTCAAGCAGTAAATCATTCTCTTTTACGGCTTTTTTTAGTACTTGTTCGCGTTCTTTTATCGCTTCCAACGAAAGAATATTAGCAAAAAAGTTAGTAAAAAGATCTTGCGCCCCCTCAAAAGAGGAAGTATATAGGGTAACCTCTTTATAGCGTGCAAAAATAGCCTCTTTTTGCGCCTCTGTACACAGCGGATTGTTATAGAAAACGGATAAAATATCCCAAAAAGTATCCCATAGCGGAAACTCTTCGTCTAATGGTAACTTGATGATCTCCTCATAATAATACATTATGGGTTCGTATTTCTCTTCTATATGGAAGCTTTGCAACAACGATTCCAACAGAAAACTATCACTATGGCGCTTGATACGGAACTTCTGTATCTTTTTAAGCCGTTGCCACAATCTTTTTTCTGCATCGGTGGTACAAAAAGGAGCTATTTCTGATAAATAAATGTTCATTTTCTTTTTATGATTATTCTGTCATTTCAAAAAACCACTTCAAAAAAGGATCTGTAATAGGTTCATCACACATACTATGAGGGGTTACAACCTCTAAACCTATCTTAGGAATAGTGGTATGAAAGGTATTTTGTACCCACTCTTGGTATTGGGTATTAGGGTGAACGAATGTATTGTCTTTGTTACTATTAGGAGGGAATGGATAATCCTCGTCCCAGCAAATCTCATCATAGCCAATGGCCAAAAGACGCAAGAAATCCAAAGCGTTTTTCACCAATATACAGGTCATCATAGAGCCTGAACCTGACCCGATATGCACGATCTGGGTATGTCCTTCATCGTCGAGCCACAAGGCACATTCTGAACCATCGGCACCACTGCGTGCAAATACGAGCAAACGGCGCTTTACCTCCTCAAGGTGCTCTTTGTACTGTATTTCCAATAGTTCATTGCGATAGGATTCTTCATCTACATTGAAAGTAATCATCGTGCCCCCTATACGCTCGTTATCTGTCCAGCTTTCTTTTATCTTATCTTCGGGGAAGAGCCAACCATAATGTACGCCCTTAGCATTCATATAATATCCGTTATCCTCTATCCACTGGTAAAGTTGGCAGAGTTCCTTTGGGATTTGCATTCCCTCGGGGAGGGCATTTCCTAATTGTTGTAATAAAATGTTCGGCATCATTAAAACTATTTCTTAGTTCCTCTTTTAGGTTTTTCAAGTGTTTTTATTTCATTACCTAAAACGGTAATTACTTGATTGTTGGAAATAGG
>CALFOY010000170.1 GCA_937919265.1 uncultured Capnocytophaga sp.
CTCTTCGTCGGCAGCGTCAGATGTGTATAAGAGACAGTAAATAACCAATTTTGTTTATAAAATAAATAATATCTTATATAAAATAAGTATGATTGTCGATTAAAAAACAGAAATCGTATAAGAAATAAATAATATTGTTTATTTTAAATATAATATTGTGTATAAAAAAATTAGTATTGTTTAGTTAAATGTAAAAATTGTGTAGAAAATAAATAATTATATTAATAAAAAATAGTGAAAATGGCTAAAAATAAGTATTTATCAAATGAAAAAATGCTTCAAGATTATGGAGTTTTGTTTCATAATGTTTCAAAAGATACAGAGTTAGTTTCTGTTCTTTCAGAAATAGGTTATAATTCTAATAAAATATCAGAAGGAAAAGAGATTTTTGATAAAGCAGAACAATCTTTTCTGAAAAATAAAAAAGTAACAGCAGAAGAAACGACATCTTTCTCTTTTTATAAGAAAAAATTAGAAGAAATAGATTCAGCTTATAGAATAGATAGGAAAAAAGCAAAGGAAATTTTTAAGAATGAACCGAGTGTTCTAAAAAATTTATCATTAACAGGAACAATTGAAGTGGCTTTTGCAAAACTCATACAACAAACTAAAGATCTTTATGTAAATTTAGATAATGATACGAACTTGCAAGAGGCTTTAAAGATATTAAAAATAACTCCTGAACATATAAAATTACAAATTGAGAACATAAAAATAGTAGAAAAAGCCTATGCAGACTATATTCAGAAGAAAGGAGAAAGCCAACAGGCTACTTCTGATAAGAATAAAGACTTTTCTGTGTTAGATAAATGGGTAAAAGACTTATATCGTTTAGCAAAATTAGCACTTGATGACCGTCCTCAATTATTAGAGAGCTTAGCAAAGGTTGTTAAGTAGGAAAATGAATAAAAATGTAACAAAAAAATAATAACTAAATTCGTCAAAAATATGAAATTTTTTATTGATACAGCCAATTTGGCTCAAATTGAAGAAGCACAATACTTAGGTGTTTTAGATGGTGTAACAACTAATCCTTCTTTGATGGCAAAAGAAGGGATAAAAGGGGAGGAAAATATACTTAAACATTACAAAGACATTTGTAATATAGTAAAAGGAGATGTTTCTGCTGAAGTTATTTCTACTGACTATGAAGGAATGATAAAAGAAGGTGAAAAATTAGCTAGTTTGCATCCTCAAATAGTAGTGAAAGTACCTATGATAAAAGATGGCATACGTGCTATTAAATATTTTTCTGAAAAAGGAATAAAAACAAACTGTACTTTGGTATTTTCTTCCGGACAAGCCTTACTAGCTGCCAAAGCTGGGGCTACTTATGTTTCTCCTTTCATAGGTCGTCTTGATGATATATGTACTGATGGTCTAGAATTGATTTCTGATATCAAAAAAATATATACTAACTACGATTATAAGACAGAAATTTTGGCAGCATCTGTAAGACACACAATGCACATCATTAATTGTGCAAAAATAGGAGCTGACGTGGTTACAGCGCCTCTTTCTGCCATTGTGGGGCTACTACAACACCCTTTAACAGATATTGGTTTGGCAAAATTCTTAGCTGATGCTAAAAAATAAATTAAAAACGTAGCATAAAAATAGTTCAAACAAATACCAAATTCTAATAAATAGATACCAAAAAGTAGAATTTGGTATTTGTTTTTTCTTATAATATCAAAAAATATACTTTATCAATCTGTAAAAATATGAATGATATCATAAAATATTCTATAATAGTACCTGTTTATAATCGACCAGAAGAAATTAAAGAACTTTTAGAGACTATAACAGAACAAACTTATAAAAAAGATTTTGAAGTACTCATTATTGAAGATGGTTCTACTATTTCTTCCAAAGAAATAGTAGATAATTTTAAAGATACAATAAATATTAAGTATTATTATAAGAATAATTCAGGACCTGGTGATTCTCGTAATTATGGAATGCGTATGGCAGAGGGAAATTATTTCATTATTTTAGATTCTGATTGTCTTTTGCCCAAAGATTATCTCAAAAATGTAGATGATTTTCTACAAAAAAACTATGTTGATTGTTTTGGAGGAGCCGATGCAGCAACAAATTCTTTCACGGATATTCAAAAGGCAATAAATTATGCGATGACGTCTTTTCTTACCACAGGAGGAATCAGAGGAAGTAGAAAAAGTATTATTCGGTTTGAACCTCGTAGTTTTAATATGGGAATTTCTAAAAAAGCTTTCGAAAAAACAGGAGGTTATGGTAAAATTCACCCAGGAGAAGACCCAGATTTAACAATTCGTCTTTGGAAAGCAGGTTTTTCTACTGCTTTTATAGAAAAAGCGTTTGTATATCATAAAAGGCGTATCTCTTGGAGTAAGTTTTATAAGCAAGTTAATAAGTTTGGACAAACTCGACCAATTCTTAACCACTGGCACCCTGAAACTAGCAAAATAATTTATTGGTTGCCTTCTCTTTTTATTTTGGGATTTTTGATTTCTATTTTATTGAGTGTTTTTCATATCTATGTAGGAATATTAATTTATGTATTGTATTTTTTTCTTATTTTTATAGAAAGTACGTATAAGAACAGGAGTTTAAAAACTGTCTCTTATACACATCTGACGCT
>CALFOY010000171.1 GCA_937919265.1 uncultured Capnocytophaga sp.
GCTCTCCTTTCATCATCTTTGCTTTATGACTGATTTTCTTAATCTGCTTGATGATATCCTCGAAAATGGCATACATAGGGTACTTTTCGGTGCTGTAATTGCCTCTTAGGTTATCGTTCTTATCTGCAAGACTGATAGTTTTAGGATAGGTAAGCTTGAGCCCGAATGTGTTTTCAGGCGCGTGATAAATGGTAGAGAGCAAGTTCTTTTCCTTTTTATAGAGAAGATAAAATGGATCAAGATTCATAAAAGGCTCTTTCGTACGCACTCGTTTATACTTAACAGCATCTTTCTTGTTGTCCTCTACTTCGAGGAAAATGAGTTTTTTGGTTTGATCAATCATACTTTGTCGCATCTTATCCTCAATAGTCCATAAGGTTTTATGATTATACTTTTCCTCACGGAGTAGTATTTTTTCATAATATTGCTGATAAGCATTAAAGATTTCCTGCTTTTCAGTGCTGATATAGTCTATATCTACTAGCATATTGCTAGTTACAAACTCATAATCATCTCTACTGAATACCGCTTCAAACTCCTCAGGAGTGATTACAAAATTAAAACTTTTGTGCCAAGTGTTTGCAAAATACATAATGATAATTATTTAGGGGTTAGAAATTAGGGTTTAGCTTTTAGTCGCTATTTAACAACTATTTCCGAAACAAGTTCCTCGCTGCTTTCTCACTGCATTTTTGGTGTTTAGCATAAGCCTTAGCTGCACGCAGGCGTATCTGTTCATCGCTTTCACCATTCACATAGCCCGTAAGTGCATCGTGAAGTGTGTAGGCTTCGGCAGCCATCAATCCTGAAGTCCAAACCAGTGGATTTACCTTTGCGTGTTGTAGGTGAGGCTCAAAAAAACGCTTGCTATAGCACGCCAAGATAATCACATCGCGTGTCTTACCGTCAGTGTTTTTATAAGCAGTGTTGAGTTGGAAATCCATCAGTCCGTCGTGTCCTACATACGCAACCAAATCGGCATTGCCAGCAGCGGCATTTTTCAAGAAGTTTTCTGTACAAGTTTTGATATATTTGCCATCGTAAGCATCGGCGATGAGCGTATAGTTTTTAGTAGCGTGCTTAAAGGTTACTCGCTCCAAGATAATATCACTATAAGGCTTTTCCGATTTTACAAACTTCCATTCCTTACTGCGTTTAAAGTAAGTGCGCACGCCATAACCACAACCCCAATAAAGGTTGCTATCGGCATCTTGCCCATTGCCAATCCCTTTGGGTACTGGCACAATGCCCTGATACTTATTATCGCAGAGGGCTACCAAAACGTGTATGGTTTTCGTTTGTTGCGCCCATATAGGGGCTGTAACCAAGCAAAAGAGTAATAGGAGGTGTTTCATTGTGTTTTCAGTCAAATATTTGTTTTTTATTGCTAAGAAAGAATCTTTTATTTAAGTTTCGCAAGCTCAGAAATAGCTTGCGAAACTTAAATTAATAACTCTAATATTTGTTGTATACTTCTCATTTGGTAGGGTAAATCACCCCTGTTTTTTCTTTGCCATAGCTGTCAAACTCTTTTGAAATATAAAAAGCCTTTATCTTAGATACTGTCAATTGGTCATTCTTAGCTACCAAATAAATATCATAGCGATGAAATCCCCCTGCTGATGTCCATAAAACATTCTCAAAGGTAAGCTTCATCAGAGTTTCTTTTTTCTTTTTCTGATATTTTACCTTGTAGGGAATCATCATCTCAGTGCCCAGCTCTACAAAGGTAGTATCGATAATGATAGATTTCCCATTGAACTGAATTTCAATATCTTCTAAGGACTTCAACTTGTTTTCTAAAGCCTTTGTAACACTACATTTGGGATCATCGTCAGAGATTATTATACAATGAGAATGACTGAAAATTTTCAGCTCATCATTCAAGAGCTTTTTCTCTGTCTTTATAAACGCTTTACCATGTGCCTTATAGTCCTCAATAGAATAATTTTTGTAGTTTTCATCAGGGATAAAAATAGCACAATAATCTAATTTACTTTGTATAGTTTGAGATTTACCACACAAAGTTATAGCCGAAAAAATTAATAAAAGAACTGTTTTCATTTTACCTTAACTTATGAATGAATTACAATACATTTTCCTTTTGAAGTGTATATACCAAGGACGTATGTCGCTCCCCTATAAGAGGAAACAAAAAATCTTCAAGGGTATGATGATAGCGAAAACCGCATTTTTCAATGACCCGTTGTGAGGCTATATTTTCCTTGTATACGCTCGCCCACAACTGAGTAAGAGACAATTCCTCAAAGGCATAGTGTATAACTTGTAATGCAGCTTCTGTCATATACCCCTTGCCCCAAAAGTCTTCTCCTAACCAATAACCTATTTCGGCTTCATTTTCACCTACAGA
>CALFOY010000172.1 GCA_937919265.1 uncultured Capnocytophaga sp.
TGTTTATATAGTTTATTTTTGTTAAATTTGCACTATTAAATGATTCTATTATTCTAAATTTTAACAAATGAAAAATAAAGAGGTTCTTAGTTTGGTTGTTATTTCTTGTCTTTTAGGGGTAGCTGCTTTCCTTTTAAAAATCATTATAGAAAATGATTATGTATAGGAGAAAATGAGTAATTCATACATAACTTATGAATTACTCATTTTAAGAAATCTCTTTATTTTTTGAATACAAAAACTTATAAAAAAATGCTTCCGTTTCATAAGAAATGTTTATTTTTGCAACTTGTAAAAAAGAAATATGAATTACGCAGAAGCCCTTTCTAATCCTATTTTTCAACTTATTGCAGAAACTTCACAACAAAACAATCAGCAGTGTTTTGTTGTTGGTGGTTTTGTTAGAGACCTTATTTTACAGCGAGGAACCCCAAAAGATATTGATATTGTAACACTTGGAAGTGGAATTGATTTAGCTCAAAAAATAGCTGAAAAATTACCTAATTCTCCAAAAATTTCAATATTCAAAAATTTTGGAACAGCAATGATAAAAGGTGAAAATATTGATTTAGAGTTTGTTGGAGCAAGAAAAGAAAGCTATCAAGAAAATTCAAGAAAGCCTTTTGTGGAAGATGGAACGCTTACAGATGACCAAAATCGTCGTGATTTTACAATAAATGCTTTGGCTATTTCTCTTAATAAAGAAAATTTTGGAGAACTTATAGACCCTTTTTCAGGTATTGAAGATTTGAAAAATAAAATTATTCGTACGCCTCTTAATCCTGATATCACATATTCAGACGACCCGTTGAGAATGCTTCGAGCTATTCGCTTTGCTACTCAACTTAATTTTGAAATTGAAGAAAATTCTTTGAAGGCAATTACCAAGAATAAAGAGCGTTTAAAGATAATATCTAACGAGCGTATTTCAGAAGAATTAAATAAAATTTTAGCATCAAAAAAACCTTCAATAGGTTTCAAATTACTTCATCAAACTGAGCTTCTTCACTATATTTTACCTGAACTTACCGCCTTACAAGGTATAGATGAAAAAGAAGGACAACGACATAAAGATAATTTTTGGCATACGCTTGAAGTGGTTGATAATATAGCTCCTAACACAGAAGATTTATGGCTCCGTTGGGCGGCTCTCTTGCACGATATAGGAAAAGCTCCTACAAAACGCTTTGATAAAAAAATAGGTTGGACATTTCATGGACATGAGTTTGTGGGAGCAAAAATGGTTGTAAAATTATTTCAACGACTTCGTTTACCTCAGAACGAAAAAATGAAATTTGTTCAAAAAATGGTAATGATGAGTTCTCGTCCTATTATCATAGCGCAAGATATAGTTACAGATTCTGCCGTTAGGCGCTTACTTTTTGATGCTGGAGATGACTTCGAAGACTTAATGACTCTTTGTGAGGCTGATATTACTACAAAAAATCCTAAAAGATATAAAAAATATCATCAAAACTTCCAAATTGTAAGGCAAAAAGTTGTAGAAGTAGAAGAAAGAGACCATATACGTAATTTTCAACCACCTATTTCAGGAGAAGATATTATGGAAACTTTTTCATTGAAGCCCTCACCTGAGGTAGGAAGGCTAAAAGATGCTATAAAAGACGCTATATTAGAAGGAAAAATTAAAAATTCATATGAAGAAGCTTATGATTTTATGTTAGAAAAAGCTTCTTTAATGGGATTAAAAAAAGTATAGAGCATTGTTAAAAAATATAGATTTTGTTTCTTTTTTCGGAAAAAAATCTTATATTTGCCTTGAAAATAACTATTAACTAAAATTTAATATTTTGGAAAAGAAAGAATATAGTTTTTTTTATAAAACTTGTCATAAGAGTGAACTTCCTATTGAAGATCAAGAGTTAATAGAAAAAGCTGCTAAAATCCGAGCTACAGCTTATATGCCATATTCAAAATATGCTGTGGGCGCAGCTATTTTGTTGGATAATGGGGAAGTAATAACAGGTAGTAATCAAGAAAATGCCGCTTTCCCTTCTGGGACTTGTGCAGAACGTTCAGCTATTTTTTATGCAATGTCTCAATATCCAGATGCGAAAATATTAAAAATAGCTATTTGTGCAGGTGCTATTGAAAATCCAGATGAAACCCCTGCTACACCTTGTGGTTCGTGTAGACAAGCTATTTTGGAATATGAAAGTATAAAGAAAACTCCTATTAAAATATATTGTGTAAGTGTATCAGGAAATGTTTTGGAAATACCTTCTGTAAAGAGTTTATTACCTTTTTCTTTTGATGCATTTTATGATAAATAAAAAAACAACTTTCATTTGAAAGTTGTTTTTTTATTATTTGTTTTTATATTATTTACTCTACTTTTCCTTTAATTCTAAGGGCTACTGTTGGAGTATCTTTTGCGTTAGAATTAACAAGGATAGTTTTTGCAATTTGTCCAACGCGAGTAGTGTCATATTTTACTTCTATTTTACCAGAAGCACCTGGTGCAATAGGCTCTTTTGGCCAAGAAGGAACTGTACAACCACAGCTTGAACTTGCTCCTGAAATAACAAGAGGGGCTTTTCCTGTATTTTTAAATTCAAAAACACGTACTCCGTCTGCTCCCTGTTTTATTGTTCCGTAATCAATTTCTTCGGTAACAAATTTGATTTCAGCTTTGTCTTGTGCTTGTGCAACAAAACCAAATGTTACAGCAAGTAAAAAAAATAAAAATTTTTTCATTGTTCTAAAAATTAAATTAGTTAATAATTTTCCTAAAAAAATCTAAATTATAAGGCAAAGTTACAATACTTTTTTTCAAAAACAAAGGAAAATATAATATTTTTTCATAACTTTGCTCCCTATAAAATAGTTTAATATATTACAATCAAATACTGTGCCAAAAATGGAAATTACAGCAAAATATTCTCCTGAAGACTTTGAAAATAAGTGGTATACTTATTGGCTAGAAAATGACTTTTTCAGTTCAACTCCCGATGAAAGAACGCCTTACACTATCGTAATTCCTCCTCCTAACGTAACAGGTATTCTTCATATGGGACATATGTTAAATAATACAATTCAAGATGTTCTTATTCGAAGAGCTAGGCTCAAAGGGTTCAATGCCTGCTGGGTACCTGGTACTGACCACGCTTCAATTGCTACTGAAGCTAAGGTAGTTGCCAAACTAAAAGAACAAGGAATTGATAAGAAAGACCTTTCTCGTGAAGAATTTCTTCAACACGCTTGGGAATGGACGCATCAATATGGAGGTGTTATTCTTGAACAACTCAAAAAATTAGGTTGCTCTTGTGATTGGAAACGTACCAAATTCACTATGGATGATAATTTGTATCAGTCTGTTATTAAGGTTTTTGTAGATTTGTATAACAAAGGATTTATCTACCGAGGGTATCGTATGGTCAATTGGGACCCACAGGCTAAAACTACTCTTTCTGATGAGGAAGTAATCTATAAAGAACAAAACGGAAAACTTTTTTACCTTATATATAAAGTTGAAAATTCTGAGGAATATCTTACTGTAGCAACTACTCGCCCTGAAACTATTTTTGGAGACGTAGCCGTTTGTATAAATCCTAATGATGAACGTTATAAACATTTGCGAGGTAAGAAAGTAATTGTTCCTGTGGTGGGGCGTGTAGTTCCTATCATTGAAGATGAATATGTTGATATAGAATTTGGTACAGGAGCTTTGAAAATTACGCCTGCTCACGATATCAATGACTATGAAATTGGCTTAAAATATCAGCTTCCTATCATTGATACTTTTACAGACGAAGGAAAGCTTAATAGTTACGGCTTACATTATGAGGGGAAAGACCGTTTTATCGTAAGAAAAGAGATTGTAAAAGAACTGGAAGAGAAAAATCTTCTACTTAAAACAGAAGATTATGTTAATAATATAGGTACTTCCGAAAGAACAGGAGCCGTTGTAGAGCAACGCCCTCTTGACCAATGGTTTCTTAAAATGGAAGAACTCGTAAAACCTGCGCTTAAAGCAGTTTTGGAAAGTGAAGAAATAAAATTATATCCTAAAAAATTTGAAAATACTTATCGTCATTGGCTAGAAAATGTTCGAGATTGGAATATTTCTCGACAATTATGGTGGGGTCAACAAATTCCTGCTTATTATTTTGGCGAAAATAAGGATTTTGTAGTAGCTGAAACTAAGGAAAAAGCTCTTCTTTTAGCTCAACAAAAAGCTCCTGAATTACAGCTAACCTTAGCCGACCTTAAGCAAGATGAAGATGCCTTAGATACTTGGTTCTCTTCTTGGCTATGGCCTATGAGCGTATTCAATGGAATCTTAGAACCTGAAAATAAAGAGTACAAATATTACTATCCTACTCAAGATTTGGTTACAGGTCCTGATATTCTTTTCTTCTGGGTAGCTCGTATGATTATTGCAGGGTATGAATTTAACGGAGAAAAACCTTTCTCAAATGTGTATCTTACAGGATTGGTGAGAGATAAACTCCGACGAAAAATGTCAAAATCCTTAGGAAATTCTCCCGATGCTTTGAAACTTATTAAAGATTTCGGAGCAGATGGAGTTCGTGTAGGTTTGCTTCTATCTTCTTCGGCTGGTAATGACCTTCTATTTGATGAAGCGCTATGCCAACAAGGTAGCGGATTTGCTAATAAAATATGGAATGCTTTCCGATTAGTTAAAGGTTTAAATATAGCTGACATTCCTCAACCTGAATCGGCTAAAATAGCTATTGAGTTCTTTGAAGCCAAATTCCAGAAAATACTTTCTGAAACAGAAGATGATTTCAGTAAATATCGTATCTCTGATGCTCTTATGAAGATTTATAAGCTTGTGTGGGATGATTTTTGCTCTTGGCTCTTGGAGATGATAAAGCCTGCTTTTGGCTCTCCTATTGATACAAAAACGTATAATGAAGTTATTAGGCTTTTTGAGGACTGCTTAAAATTATTACATCCTTTTATGCCTTTTGTTACTGAAGAAATATGGCAACAAATTTCCTCAAGAACTCCACAAGAAGCTCTTATTATTGCGAATTACCCAGAGGAAAAAACTTTCAATGAAGGTATTTTAGAAGAATTTGAGTTCATTAAAGAAGTTATTTCAGGAATACGTTCTATCCGTAAAGAGAAAAATATTGCTTTTAAAGAAGAAATTAGCTTATCCATAATAGATAATGAGCATTTTACTACTAAGTGGAATAGTATTATAGAGAAATTAGGCAATGTATCCGCTATTTCTTATGTAGAAAAAGCTATTGAAGGAGCTATTTCTTTCCGAGTAAAAGCTAATGAATATTTTATTCCTATTCTAGATAAGATAAATGTAGAGGAAGAAATCAAAAAGCTAGAAACGGAACTTCATTATGCTGAGGGCTTCTTAAAATCTGTTCGAGCAAAACTTTCTAATGAGAAATTTGTTAATTCTGCACCTGCACAAGTAGTAGAAAATGAGCGTAAAAAAGAGAGTGATACCTTAGCCAAAATAGAAACTCTTACTCAAAGTCTCAAAAAATTACGATAGAAACCACATATATTTTTTAACAAATAAATTCTAGACTGCTAAAATTATTAACTGACAAAAATTCAATGGCATTATTTTTGCCGTATGAATAGAAATTTATAATTTAGCCCCCTAAAAGAAAGGATACAATATTTATGAATGATAATTTTTCACATAGAGTAAAAAATGTAATTAACACAGGCTGTCTCTTATACACATCTCCGAGCCCACGAGACCGTACTAGATCTCGT
>CALFOY010000173.1 GCA_937919265.1 uncultured Capnocytophaga sp.
CAATTATTCAATTACAAAAAAAGACTCTCTAAGAAAATTAGAGAGTCTTTTTTTTATTAAAGATAAATATTATTCATTATCTTCTTTTTCGTCTTCTTTAGATTTTTTAGCGGTATCATAAACTAATGGAGTAGCTACGAAAATAGAAGAATAAGTACCTACTACAACCCCTATAATCATTGCAAACATAAATCCTCGTAAAGTTTCCCCTCCAAAAATAAATATTGCAAGTAAGGTAAATAATGTTGTTAATGAAGTATTTAATGTACGGCTTAGAGTAGTGCTAATAGCTGCGTCTAGATTATAACGGCTCCAACCTTTTTCATTAGTAACTTCACGAATTCTATCATAGATAATAACAGTGTCATTCAATGAATACCCGATAACCGTAAGGATAGCTGCAATGAAAGATTGGTCAATTTCAAGGCTGAAAGGCATTACTGAATATAATAATGAGAAAGCACCTAAGATAATTAAAACGTCGTGAGTAAGAGCAGCAACTGCACCAAATGAGAATTGCCATTTTCTAAATCTTAGTAAAATATAAAGGAAAATAACGGCAAGAGACCCTATAACAGCCCAAGATGCACTTGATTTGATATCCTCTGCAATACTAGGTCCTGTTTTGTCAGATTTCATTATACCAAGTCCTTGTCCATTCATAAATTCTTCATAAGAAATATTTTCACCAATGAATGGTTTTAAGTCTTTATATAAAATTTCTTGTATTTCATTATCTACTGCAGTACTTTCTTCTTGTACTTTGTATTTTGTAGAAAGTTTTATTTGGTTTGCACTACCAAAAGTTTTCACCTCTACATTACCTAAAGATTTTTTAAGAGCTTCTGCAATTTCAGTAGTTTTTACTGGGTCTTTGAAACGTATTTGGTAAGAACGACCTCCAACAAAATCAATTCCTTGGTCAAAGCCACGAGTGAAAATAGAGCCTAAACTCACCAAAATCATTATAACAGAAATAGAGTACCAAAGTTTTCTTTTTCCAATAAAATGATAATGAACATTGGCTAAAATATTTTTAGTAATTGATGTAGAGAAAGATAAATCTTGTCCTTTTGCTACTTTTCGGTCAATAAATAGACGTGTTATAAAAATAGCTGTAAATAAAGAAGTTACAATACCAATCATCAAAGTAGTAGCAAAACCTTTAATAGGTCCACTACCGAAAATAAATAGTACAACACCTGTTAAGAATGTAGTAATATTAGAGTCTAATATTGATGAAAGAGCATTTTTAAAACCATCTGTTACAGCCAAAGCGAGTGCCTTACCTGCTCTTAGTTCTTCTCGAATACGTTCAAAAATAATTACGTTGGCATCAATAGCCATACCTATGGTAAGAACAATACCCGCAATACCTGGTAAAGTAAGTACAGAATGTAAACTAGCTAAAACACCAAATATAAGTAAAATGTTGAATAACAATGCAAAATCAGCATATATACCTGCACGTCCATAATAAAAGAACATCCAAAGGAAAATAAAGCCTCCTGCAATGATAAATGACATAAAACCACTATTGATAGCCTCTTGTCCAAGTGATGGTCCTACAATTTCTGATTGAACAATATCTGCAGAAGCTGGTAATTTACCTGCACGAAGAACGTTAGCTAAGTCTTGAGCCTCTGCTACAGTAAAGTTTCCTGTTATTTGAGAACTTCCTCCTGAAATAGCTCCATTGGTTACACCAGGTGCAGAATAAACTACATTATCCAAAACAATAGCTATATTACCTTGTTCTGTATAAGCTTTTCCTGTTAGATTTTCCCAGATTTTAGCACCTTTACTATCCATACTCATAGAAACACAAGGTTGGTTTCTGTGGTCATAGGTTTGTACAGCATCGGTAATAACACCTCCTGTTAGAGGAGCTTCATTATTACGATTTCCACGTAAAGCATATAATTCTACAAGGTCAGATTTTCTAAGAAGTCCTCGTAGTTGTTCTTTAAATTTAGCAGCTTCTGTAGGGTTTGCATTCTCATATTCTAATGGAATAAACTGATTGTAAAGCTGTTTTAAATCGCTCAATTTATGAGGTTTTCCAAATGAAAAACGAGCATATTTCAAATGGTTAGGCAATAATCTTTTTCCATCTTCTGAATGGAAATAAGAAAGTAATTTTGTAGTATCAGAAGCTAAGAAATACCCAATAGAAGGAGAATTTGCTCCTGAACTAAGTTGGATAAGGTCATAAATAGGATTTACTTTTGGAGTAGTAATAGAATCCTTTTTTTCTACTTTAGCTAAAAGTGTATCTACTTCACTTTTTGTTATCTCTTCAACTGTTTCTTTTTTTGCAGGTTCTAATTTTGCTTGTAGCACATTATTCAAATCTGCAAAATATTGAGCAAAATCATTAGCTTTGAATGTTTCCCAAAATTCTAATTGAGCTGTACTTTGTAATAAATTTTTTACACGAGAAATATCTTTTGCTCCTGGCAACTCAACAGAAATACGACCAGAGTTTCCTAGTCTTTTGATATCAGGATTAGAAACACCAAATTTATCTATACGTTTACGTAATACTTCAAAGGCAGAAGAAATAGATTCATCTAACTTATTACGAATAATAGGACGAACTTGGTTATTTGGCATTTGTGGAGTAATAAGACCACTAAGTGTTTTATTACCAAATACATCTGGTGCAGAAAGCTGACCTCCATTTTTCTCGAAAGCATCAAAGAAAAGGTCTATATAGGTTTCATCTGTTTCACGAAGACCTTTATCTGCCTCATCTAATGACTTTTCGAAAATAGCATTTTTAGAATTATCTGCTAATCCTTTTAAAATGTCTTTAACAGAAATTTGCAAAGTTACGTTTATACCTCCCTTAAGGTCAAGACCTTGTTTTAACTCTTGGTCTTTAACTTGTTTATAAGTATAATCCACAACACGTAAATTATAAACAGATTCATTGCCAATAGAATCCAAGTATCTATTAACAATTTTTTCTCGTTTTGCGTTGTAATCTTCTACGGAATTTGGTACTTTTGACTCTGCAAACTTGCGAGCTTTACTTTCCTCATTGTTTGCTATAAATGTGAAAGACAGCTGGTATATACTGACTAGCCCAAATAAAAGAGCAAACAATTTTACTAATCCTTTGTTTTGCATTTTTACAAATATTTATAATCTTTCAAAAATTGCGCAAATATATGAAATTTCCATAAAATATCGTAG
>CALFOY010000174.1 GCA_937919265.1 uncultured Capnocytophaga sp.
GAGTTATTCTTATCTGAAAAAATCTAATATAAAAAAAGGGGAATTTAATTAAATTCCCCTTTTTTATTATTTTATAATTTTCATTTCTTCTATTAAGTGTTTAGCACCAGCATATTTATCAATTACAAACAAAACATAACGAATATCTACCATTATATTTCTACAAATGTCTGGACTATAATAAATATCACTCATTGTTCCTTCCCATACACGGTCAAAATTTAATCCTATAAGATTTCCATGCGCATCAATAGCAGGGCTTCCTGAGTTTCCGCCAGTAGTATGGTTGGTAGCAATAAAACAAACAGGCATTTTTCCTTTATATCCATACATACCATAGTCTTTTTTCTCATAAAGTTCGCGTAATTTTTCAGGAATATTAAATTCATAATCATTAGGAATATATTTTTCCATTGCCCCCTCTAAATATGTAATAGGCTCATAATACACTGCATCAGATGGAGAATAACCTTTAACTTTTCCGTAAGTAACTCGTAACGTGCTATTTGCATCAGGGAATATTCTGTCAGAAGGTTTTGAATATTCTAAAATAGCTTCCATATAAATTTTTTCTAATTCATTAATTTCTGAGGTAATTTTTTGATAATTAGGCATAACCTTATCATAAAAAATAGTAGTTAATGAATTTACAAATTTCACCCCTACATCATTGTTAATTTTTTTAACTATTTCTTCAGGAGTTCCACTTAAAAGATTTTTTACCTTATCGTAAGAAACTAATGCAGATTCTGAATAGATTTTGTTAGTAATTGCTTTACTATCAAAAGATTTTGATAAAATTTCAGGAATAAATTGCTTAGGCATAAGCTCTGAATAAATTACAATTGATTTTTCAAAAACATCTTTATCTACATTAATATTATAATTTTTGAAAATATCTTCTATATCTTTTAATAAATTAGCTTTTCTATCAGTAAATGATTGTGCTCCTCTATATTCATATATTTTAGCTAAATCATTGATTTTATATGCATTTATGAGTAAATCATTATTTCTGAGAATAACTTCTTGTGAAATAGTCATAGCCAAATTATAAGGCTCATATTCTTTATATTTTTCTGTTAATTGTGCTAAAACTGATGCATATTTAGGATTTTTTACAGCTTTCTCTTGGAATATTTTTTCATTTTTCTTTTTAATATCAATAACATTTGTTTTGATAAGTCCTAAATTTTCACCTTTCCATTTTTTCCAATAATTAGCAGTTCTAGCGTATCTTGAAGCGTATTGAATTTTTATTTGAGGGTCTTTACGCATATATTCATCTTGTATTTTCAAAATCGCATCACGTATAGCCACACGAGCTGGATTTATCTGATTTACAAGCTGTTCTACAGCAATTGCAGGTAAGTATTCATTTGTATATCCAGGATAACCAAAAACAAAAGTAAAATCATTTTCTTTTATTCCTTTTAAAGAAATAGGGAAAAAATGCTTAGGTTTATATGGTACATTATCCTTCGAATATTCAGCAGGACGATTGTTTTTATCTGCATATATTCTAAAAACAGAAAAATCTCCTGTATGGCGAGGCCAAACCCAATTGTCTGTATCAGAACCAAATTTTCCGATAGAGGAGGGGGGAGCCATTACAAGTCGTACATCTTTAAATACTTCTACTACGAAAAGTAAATACTGATTTCCTTTAAAAAATGTTTTTATACGATTCTCTTGCCACGACTCTTTAGGTGAATTTAATATAGTTTCACTAATATTTTTTTGAATAAGTTTTTCTTTTTCTTCTAGAGAAGAAATATTTTCAGTTCCTTTTAGTATTTTAGTAGTAACATCTTCTATACGAACAATAAAAGTAGCATCTGTTCCAGGATTTGGTAATTCTTCAGAGAAATTTTTTGCTACAAAACCATTTGTCAAATAATCATTTTGTAAAGAAGAATGTGCTTGAATTTGCCCATAACCACAATGGTGATTGGTTAATAAAAGCCCCTTATCAGAAATTACTTCTGATGTACAACCTCCATTAAACTGAGGTACAGCATCTTTTAATGAAGATGAATTAACATTATAAATATCGGAAATAGAAATTTTCATTCCAAGATTTTTCATCTCTTTTTCATTTTGTCCTTTTAAAAGAGATGGAATCCACATTCCGCCTTGTTGAGAATATCCATTTGAAAACCAAATAGATAAAGCTAAAATAAGTAATTTTTTCATTCTGTAAAATTAAAAATTAGGTTTAAGGTTATATTTTAAATAAAATTTCTCAATAATATCAATAACTTCATCAGAAGTATCCACTATTTTAATAATATCAATATCTTCGCTTCCTATATTTTGAAATTTGTCAAGTAAAATAGTCTTTATCCATTCATAAAGTCCGTTCCAGAACTCACTTCCTACCAAAATAATTGGAAAAGGGTCTATTTTTTTCGTTTGAATAAGCGTAATAGCTTCAAAAAGTTCATCAAGCGTTCCGAAACCTCCAGGCATCACTACAAATGCTTGAGAATAACGCACAAACATTACCTTTCGTGCGAAAAAATAATCAAATTTTAAATTTTTATCTCTATCTATATATTGATTTGTATCTTGTTCAAAAGGTAAATCAACATTCAATCCCACAGAATCTCCATTACCTTCAAAAGCGCCTTTATTTCCTGCTTCCATAATACCAGGTCCTCCTCCAGTAATTACTCCAAATCCAGATTCTACTATTTTGTGAGCAATTTCTGTAGCTAAATTATAGTATTTTGTATCTGGCTTTATACGAGCAGAACCGAAAATAGATACACAAGGACCTATTTTACTTAGTTTTTCATATCCACTTACAAATTCACTCATTATTTTAAAAATTCCCCACGAATCGTGTGATTTTATTTCGCTCCATTCTTTAGACCGATTGTCTTTTCTCATTGATTTTATATATTAAATGATTAAACCGCAAATATACAAAAAAATAATGTATAAAAGAC
>CALFOY010000175.1 GCA_937919265.1 uncultured Capnocytophaga sp.
GAAATAATCTATTAAATGTATTTTTTTGAGTAAAGAAAAATAATCTTCATCTTCTGAAAAATTAGAAATTCTCAGAAAATAATCTATTTTTGGAAACTCTTTCAGTAAAAAATATCTTTTTTCAATTTCATAAAACAATCCTACTCCTTGGCTTATTTCTATTCGTTTATTTGCTATAAGAAACCAATTTTCTTCATTGTTTTTCCAATAAAAAAAAGGGAAATCTAGTTGAGTTTCCTTATCTTGGAAGTTCTCTAAAGCACGTGTAAAACCTGTAGTTAGTTCTTTATTAAACCAATAAGCTAACTTATGAGGCTCAACAGAAGAACATATGGCTATAAACAATTCTTTTTCTTCAAAATCATCATCAAACTCTAATATTAACTTCATTTAAGCTCTAAAATTAGCATTATTTTATCTTGGGTGCAAAAATACTATTTTTTGAGAATATATTTACTCTTTTTCAAATAATATTTTTTTATCTTTTTTTAAATTATGCTTTTGTGTTAAAATAAAAAAATAAAACAAAATTTATACTTAATTTTTTCTACTCTTTTAAAGGAAAAACCAGAAAAAAGTAGTATTTTTGCAGAGTTATTTCTTAAAAAAAATCATATGAAAGATACAAAAAAAAATCCAATCTTATGGGTACCTACTATTTATTTTGCTATGGGGATACCTTATGTTATGCTTTCGTTGGTAGCTCCTATTTTCTTTAAAGATTTGGGTATTCCAGATGCTAAAATTACATTCTGGACATCTTTGATTACCTTAGCTTGGTCTTTTAAACCTATTATTAGTATTATAATGGAGTTTTTCGGAACTAAACAAAAATATATTATCTTCACGGAGATTATTTCAGCAATTCTTTTTGGACTTATTGTTTTCTCTTTGCCACTTTCCAATTTCTTTTCTATCACCTTAACTCTTATGTGGCTCATTGCTTTTAGTGGTTCTACGCACGACATATCTGGAGATGGTATATATATGGAGCAACTTGACTCCTCTACACAAAGCATTTACTCTGGTTGGCAAGGTGCTTTCTATAATTTAGCAAAAGTTATGGCTAACGGCGGACTTGTTTTCCTTGCGGGTTGGCTTGTAAAGAGTCAAGGACTAAGTATAGTAACATCTTGGCAAATTATTATCGGTATTATTGCTTTGATTTTAGCTCTTGTAGGTATCTATCATATTTTTGCTCTACCAAAAGATACTCAACCTAAAATATCAGGTAGTTTCTCTAAAAAAATGAATAACCTTTGGGCTATTTTTGCTGATTTTTTCACTAAAAAACACATCATCTATTATCTGATTTTCATTTTTATGTATCGTTTTGCAGAGGGATTAGCTATGAAAGTTGCTCCTTTATTCTTGAAAGATGCTATTGAAAAAGGAGGAATAGGTCTTGATAACCAATCTTATGGCTTAATTTATGGTACATTTGGAACAATAGCTTTCATTATAGGCTCTATCTTAGCAGGGCACTTTGTTTCTCACTTTGGTCTTAAGAAATCTTTATTTACATTGGCTTGCGCTTTCAATATTCCATTTGTTGTGTATTTGATATTTGCTTACTTACAGCCTGACGACCTCACTTTTATTAGCTTAGGTATTGTATTTGAGTATTTTGGGTATGGATTCGGTTTTGTGGGTCTAACTCTTTTTATGATGCAACAGATAGCGCCTGGGAAGTACCAAATGACGCATTATGCCTTTGCCAATAGCTTAATGAACCTTGGAGTAGCTGTACCAGGTATGATAAGCGGGCACTTAAGTACCTTCTTAGGGTTTAAAAACTTCTTCCTATTAGTAATGATATGTACTATTCCTGCATTAATAATGACCTGGTTTGTGCCATTTGCTCATAACGACAAAAAATAATATATCCTAAAAAAATTAATAGCTATTAATTCTGATTTGGAAAACTACCCAAAAGAATTAATAGCTATTTTTTTATATTTATTTTTAAGATATAAAGAATATATA
>CALFOY010000176.1 GCA_937919265.1 uncultured Capnocytophaga sp.
GTTATCTATAAAGGCAAACCTTATTACATCAACACATCACACGAAATTCAATGTGGTGAAAAAAAACAAATGCTTTATAAAACACCACTAAGCCCGCTTGTTACCTTTAATAATAAGTTCTATTGTAGTGAGTGGGAGAATAATTACAAAATTTTTGATGAAAATTTGGAGTTGGTAGAAGAGGGCGAAGATAAAGTTTTTTTGTATTTATCCAACGATTATTTAGAAACACAATATTCAAATGAATATCTAGAGGATATTACTACCATTATAGATAAAAATGAAAATCTCATAGTATTAGGAAATATTGACAATTTTTCTATAAGTTTTTTCCAAATGGGTATATATATATATATATACAAAAAGAATAAAATATATGATGATGTAATGTCTATCAGAGCCTTTTCCATTCAAAAGAAAGAGCATTTATGGGAATTTTCTCTTTCTTCTCTTGGGAAGTGGAAAAACCCATATACCGATGAAGAGATAGATTTTCAGGTACGGAGATTTATAGGTATATACAATGGTATTTTTTGGGTTTTTCTAAATGCAGAAGGTTTTATAGGTTTAGATATTGAAACAGGAGAATTAAGATATCGTATCCCTGAATATCACCAAGCTATAGGAAAAACAAGTACGAGTTCTTATGATGATAGCAAAGATTTTTTTAGAAGTGATTATTTCTTAAATAGTGAAAAAGGAAAAATTCTTGGTATGGCTATGGATGTCTTTATTGAAATAGATTTAACCCAAGAGCCTCCTTTTGTTACTCAATATGGCTTACAGGAAGAGTTTGAAAAGTACAACATCAAAGGGAAAGACACTTCTACCAAATATGCTGTACAAGATAATCTATTGTACTTTTATCTTGCTGAACAACTAAGATTTGGTATTTTAGACATCAATACCAAGGAAATTATCTATATTTCAGAGCCTATTGCAGTAGTGGAAAGAGATGATAGTTTTACTCGCCTTAGAGATTTAAAAGTCTCAGAAAATAAGGTGTATATCTTAGATAGTAATCATACCTTACATATTTTTGAGAGAGAAGAGTAACTTTGACCAGCTGTATATTATCCAACAAGGAAGGCACAAGTTGTTAAAACAGTTACTTCTAAAGTAATAAGTAAGTTAGTTGAAAAACTTAACTTAGGTAAGTTTGTTAAGAAAATAGGAGATTATCAAGTTTACGAAAAAGGAGAAGTGTTTTATAGGGCTATGACAAAAACAGATTTAGAAACACTAAAAAGTACAGGAAAATTAACAGCTTCCTCTGAAACATTCACTTCTCCAACTCTTTCATATATTAAAAACACTGGTTATAATGGGACTATTGTAAAGTTTCAGATGAAAACAGGAACAATAGAAAAACTAAAAAGAATAGGTACAGTAAAAAAATCAGATTCTGGAAGGGAAATAATGAAAGATTTTGGAGATTTATCGATAAATAAAAAAGACTGGATACAAGAAAGTACTTTGTTCAAAATAGAAGGTACTAGGTTAGGAACTCCTCAAGTAAATATTGGATTGGGAAAAGATAAAGGAGTAGAAATATTTAATGAAAATATCATCAATTTTCAAATAGTAAAATAATGAAAGCATACACAAAAGAACAGTTAGAAATTATAGAAAAGGTATTCATTAAGAGACTACCTGAAAGTGCTTTAATAAAAAACAACATTAAATTATTGGATTATAAAGAATTGCAAGAAATATTAGACTGGTATATAGCTAAAAATGATTATATCTCATTTGAAACTATTTTTTGGTTTTTCTCGTTAAAGTTGGATATCAAAGAAAGGGAAAAGTTGTATCAAAAATATATTTTAGAACAATCTCATTATGCTCACGAAGAGATGGCAAGTGCCTTTCAGACTATTTTTAACAACAATACTGAAAACATTCCAATCCTATTAAAAGCATTAAAAAATATTCCTGAGTATTTAGAAGACGACGACTTCAAATATCCTTATGTACGAAAAATCATTTATGCTATAGGAGCTCAATCACAGCCTGAGAGTCTTTTAGCTTTAGAAAATTTGGCATCTGATACGAATGATATACAAATAAAGGAATTGGCTTTGCTCCAGTTAGAAAACAGAAAAGAATTGGGACGATGGGAGTATGAAAAAAATAGATGATTAGGCACGAGTAATAAACTTACGCCAGCTATGGGAGCTACTCCCTCAAGCAGGCAAAATAGAGCAAATACTTTTTGAAACTACTGAAGAAATTACCGATGTTAATGGAAAAACAGGAAAACTCATCGTAGGAAAAGACGCACAAGGTAAAATCGTTTTAGAAATAGCCGACAGTGCTAATGAGGTTACTTTACCTAATAAAATTGCTGAGAAAGTTACAAAAATTGCAGAAAAGACTCTCTCCAAGTTAGTTGAAAAACCCAATAAAAATACGCCTTAAAGCGTATTTTTTTATGTCTAAACTATAATTTTATCTATTCTATTCTCTTTTATGAGTTTGTAAAATCTTTCAAAACTTTATTTTTCGTATATCTAAAAATCACAAAGATAGTATTTTATTAGAACAGGGTAAAAATTACTTTTCTTTTTCAGAATTGTATTCGAAAAAGATTTGTTTTATTAGAAAAAATAATTGCAGAAAAAAAGTATTAATTTTGTCGTATTTAATAAAAATCGCAAAATTAAGTGAGACAGTACAAATATTTATTTTTCAGAGTTATAAAAAAATCCTAAAATATTATGTATCTTTGCCTTTTTTAAAAGTAAGTTATGGCATAAACCTAACACAAAAATATAATTTAGGAAACAAAATCCTAAAATATTCTTCTTTATAGAACACTTTTTACAAGAAGCCTATTGCGTATTAATAAACTCAGAGAGTATATTAACGAGATTATAAAGGAATTAAAAAATTAAGATGTATATAAAAAATATAAATCAACTGCATTTTTTACTAGAAGAACTATTAAATTTACCTAAAGAAAATGAATGGGTAGAATTCAAAAATAGTAATTCTGATCCTAAAATGATAGGAGAGAGAATATCAGCATTAGCTAATAGCGCTACGCTTTGTGGTATTCCTCATTCCTATATAGTTTGGGGAGTAGATGACGATACACATCAACCCATAGGCACTACCTTTAAGCCTTCTATCAGCAAATACAAACAACAAGAATTAGAAAGTTGGCTTTTACAAAAATTAGAACCAAAAATAGATTTTTGTTTTTTTGAATTCAAATACCGAGATGTGGATATGGTTGTATTAGAAATTCAACCTGCCACACATAAACCTGTTCGTTTTGATGGGGTAGAATATCTACGAATAGGCTCCTATACAAAAAAACTCCACGAATTTCCAGAAAAAGAAAGAGAACTCTGGCGAAAATTAGATAAAGTACCTTTTGAAAAACAGTTAGCAACCGCCCCGATAGAAGGACAAAAGGTACTACAATTGTTAGATTTTAGCAAATATTTTGATATGACATATCAGCCTTTGCCTCAAAATCAACAAAGTATTTTGGAAAAATTAAAAGATGAAAAACTTATTACAGAGAGTGATGCATTATGGCAAATTACCAATCTTGGAGCTATTTTATTTGCTAAAAACTTATCTGATTTTGATCATTTAGCAAAAAAAGCTATACGAATTATTCGTTATAAAGCTAATGACAAATTTTCTACACTAAAAGAAATAGAAAGCCCATCAGGATATGCTGTAGGCTTCGATTTTATAATGAATAGCATCAAAGCTCTTTTGCCATCGTATGAAGAAATAGGATTAACCTTTCGTAAGGAAAAAAACACTTATCCTGATATTGCTTTGCGAGAATTAGTTGCTAACGCCTTGATACATCAAGATTTTAGTATAACAGGTACTTCTCCTATGGTAGAGATATTCTCTCATCGTATAGAAATCACTAATCCAGGGTCACCTTTGGTAGAAGTTAGTCGCTTTATGGATAAACCTCCTCGAAGTAGAAATGAGTATCTTGCTTCGTTAATGAGAAGAATAAACATTTGTGAAGAGCGAGGCTCAGGAATAGATAAAGTGATACGACAAATAGAACTTAATCAAATGCCTGCTCCTTTATTTGAAGATTTAGGTGATTATACAAAAGCTGTATTATTTACTTATAAAGAATTTTCAAATATTAGTAAAGAAGAACGACTACGAGCTTGCTATTGGCATTGTGTATTCAAATATATTCTACTAGAACAAATGAGTAATGCCTCTTTACGGGAACGTTTTGAAAATAGTGTTAGCGTACCAATGATTAGTAAAATAATAAAAGAAGCACAAGAAAAAAGGCTTATTAAGATTTTTGATGAAGAAGCAGGTACTAAAGCAATGAAATATATCCCTTTTTGGGCATAATTTGCTTAACCGTTGCTTAACCAAAAGCCTATTTTAAGAAGATAAAAAAGTGTATTTTTATTTTAAAACACTGAAAATGAGATGTTTATTTAAAAATAATTTGCTTAACCGTTGCTTAACCAAAAGCCTATTTTAAGAAGATAAAAAAGTGT
>CALFOY010000177.1 GCA_937919265.1 uncultured Capnocytophaga sp.
CTATCCTCTTCGTCGGCAGCGTCAGATGTGTATAAGAGACAGTTATATAGCAGAGAAGCTAAGTCTCTTCTATGATTTTATATTTTTGAAAACTGAGTAAAATAACATTATTTTACAAATTATTTTTATTATACTTTTACAAATCAATATTTGTATTATTTAACAATATTATGAGTTTAGTAAGCCCAAAAGAAATAGCAAAGGCTATTAATTTAGATAAGTTAGGTTGTTTAGGTACTTCTATCGGATGGAGTTTAATGCATTTGTTAAGAATTTCTAAATTAAATAAAATTTATGATAGAAATAAGCATTTGAAAGATTTAGATTTTTTGAATGCGCTTTTAGATGAATTTAAGGTAAGTTTTGAAATTCCAGAAGAAGATTTGCGAAAAATTCCGAAAGAAGGTGCTTTTATTACAATATCTAACCATCCGTTAGGTGGGCTTGATGGTATTTTACTTCTCAAATTATTGCTTGAGCAAAGGTCTGATTTTAAAATAATTGCGAATTTTTTACTTGCTAGAATAGCTCCTTTAGCTCCTTATATAATGCAAGTAAATCCGTTTGAAGAGCATAAAAATGTAAAGTCAAGTGTTTTAGGCTTTAAACAAGCGATAGCTCATTTGAAGGAAGGTATGCCTTTGGGTATATTTCCGGCAGGAGAAGTTTCTACACAACCAAATGGAAATATTTATGTTGATAAAACTTGGGAGAAATCGGCTATAAAACTTATAAAAAAAGCGAATGTTCCTATTATTCCAATTTATTTTCATGCTAAGAATAGCTCACTTTTTTATCAATTAGCTAAACAAAGTGATGTTTTACGTACCGCAAAACTTCCATCAGAGCTTCTTACTCAAAAAAATAGAAAAATTAGAGTAAGAATAGGGAGACCTATTATGCCAAAAACACAAGATGAATATGATGATTTGTATGATTTTTCTAATTTTCTTCGTAGAAAAACATATTTGTTATCAAATTCTTATGAACAAAATAAGAAATTTAAATCTTTTTCATCAATACTTCAAAAAGCAACCAATTTAAATTTAAAACCTACTAAAGAACCAGAAAAAATAGTTCCTCCGATAGATTCTGAGATTTTAGCAAAAGAAGTAGAAAGTTTAAGAACAAAGAAAGCTACACGATTACTTCAAAATAAAGAATATGAAGTTTTCTTAGCCAAAGCAGAGGAAATTCCGAATATTTTACAAGAAATAGGAAGGCTTCGAGAGATAACTTTCAGACAAGTGGGGGAGGGGACTAATCTATCAATTGATTTAGATGAATACGATACATATTATCGTCATCTTTTCCTTTGGGAGAATACTACTAAAAAAATTGTAGGAGCTTATAGAATGGGGTTAAGTTCGGATTTTTATGAATTATATGGTATGGCTGGTTTTTATACCTATAGTCTTTTTCGGTTTGAACCAGAACTTGATAAAATGTTAAGCCAAACTATAGAAATGGGGCGTGCATTCGTTGTAAGTGAATATCAACAAAAACCAATGCCTTTATTTCTGCTTTGGAAAGGGATAGCCTTAACAACTTTACACTTCCCAGAGCATAAATATTTGTTGGGAGGTGTAAGTATAAGTAATCAATTTACTGAGTTTTCAAAGGCTTTAATGATTGAGTTTATGAAATCTAATTATTATGATCCTTATATAGCTCAATATGTAAAGCCTAAAAAAGAATTCAAAGTAAAACTTAAAGATGCAGATAAAGATTTTATTTTTGATGAAACTCAATCAGATTTAAATAAATTTGATAAAATTATAGATGAGCTGGAACCTGGTAATTTGAGGCTTCCTGTTTTACTGAAAAAATATATTAAGCAAAATGCAAAAGTAATAGCTTTCAATGTCGATCCATTGTTTAATAATGCTATTGATGGTCTAATGTATATCCGGATAGATGACTTACCAGAAAGTACAATAAAACCAGCGATGGAAGATTTCCAGTCTCAGTTGGAGGCGCAAAATTTATAAAAAAGAATAATAAGTTAATTTATCATAATAAAAAAACTTTGCTAAAATAATCTATCTTAGCAAAGTTTTTATTTTTTTAATTTTTCTTGTTTATTGGATAGACCTAATAATATCTTTATATTGAATATAATCTGCACCTGAAATTACTTTAACAGCACTTGCTCCACTGAATTCAGATTTTGAATAATATTTCATAAGAAGTAAATAAAATGATTTTCCGTCTTTATCTTCGTGGATATAAAGTTGTAAAGGTTGGTTTTCTGCAGATGGGATGTTTGCAAGTCTCTGAAAATCATTGTTTTCTAAAAGATTGCGAATTTCCTCTTCGTTGGTTGATGAAGAAGAGAATTTTTTGATGGCAAGACTTGTAATCTTTGAATTAGTTTGCTTATTCCAAAAATCTGAGTCTAAAAGGAAAGCCTTTACTCCTGCATAAACCATTCCTATCCCAGCGATAATACGTAATATCCATAACTCTCCAAATGGAATAATTTCAGGATAAATAAGTATTACTAAGAAAATAAGTAACAAAATAATGTTCAGTGTTTTTTTCGTTTTATCACTCCTTAGTTCAAAAGTTTCAGGGTGAGAACGATAATAATCCGTTAAATCTTTTGGGTAATTTTGTTGCATATTGTACTATTTTTAATTAAATTTATTTTGCAAATATACACATTACCCCCCCCCTTATAAGGTTAATATATTATTAATTTTTAATTAATAAAAAGTTAATTTTGTTCATCTGGTTTATTCAGCCATTTTTTTTCCAAAGCTCTATAATCTATCGGAAAAGCAGGAGATTGAGGTTCTAATTGTCCATTAGAAAATGCTCTTTGTAAAATATCTTCTATCCAAAAATCTTCTTCAACTTGCATAGGTTCATAGATACTTTTTAGAGAAAGGTCATAAAACCAAGCTGTATTATTGTACCAAAAAGCACGCCAGCCACTTCGTAATTCTTTTACTAAATTAAAAGCAGAGGCTCCTGTTTGTCGGTAAATGAGCTTGATTAAAATTCTACCTTGTGAGCGAGAGAGTTTTTTTAATTCTTGAGAGAATTTGTTTTCTGTTTCCTCTTGTATTTTTTTAGTATATTTCTTTTTTTGGCGGTTGTTTGGCAATGTGTCTAAAACTTTGTTTATCCGTTGCAACTCTTCAGCTGCCAATTTTGCATACGGATATACTTTTTTAACCCGATATTTTAAGATTAAATATTTATTTCGGTCTTCTTCTGTTTTAAAGATAGGTTCTTTCCCAAAGACAAAAACCTCTTCAAGCGGAATAATATCTGAATTATTCAAGCTAAGAGTATCTATATCTTGTGAATAACCAATAAATTGGATTGTAAAAAATAAAAAAAGGGATATTTTTTTCATTCTCTATTATTTGGGACAAAGATACAGAAATTTATAATATTATGAAA
>CALFOY010000178.1 GCA_937919265.1 uncultured Capnocytophaga sp.
CTTTTAAATTTTATAATTTTTTCTATTTTCCCATTTCCGTCAACATTATTTTCATTATATGAACTGTCATCAGAAGTATCCTTTACAGGGTTTTTTTCAAATATTTCTTTTCCAACATTCAATTTTTTTTCTATTTCTTCAAGCGAAACAGATTCATCAATGCTGTACTTATCAATTTTCGTACGTACAAGCCTTGTCATTGTTGCATAAACTCCAAGCTTTCTTCCAATATCCCTCACGAGTGATCTTATATATGTTCCGCTGCTGACTTCAGTATAAAATGAAATCTTATTTTGTTCTATATTTATTTCTCTTATTGAATAAATTTTTACTTTTCTTGCCTGTCTTTCTACTTCAATTCCTTTACGGGCAAGTTCATAAAGCTTTTCTCCATTTATCTTAATGGCAGAGTACATAGGCGGCACCTGCATAATTTCTCCTGTAAAGCTTCTAATAGCTTCAAATATCTTTTCATCAGAAATATTTATCTCACCTTCATATTTTTCCGTTATCTCACCTTCAGTATCGTATGTAGCAGTTTCATAACCTAATTTAAGTTCTATAAAATATTCCTTATCTCTTTTCATGAGATTGTCAGAAAATTTCGTAGCATTATTTACCATTACTATAAGAAGTCCTTCAGCTATAGGATCGAGTGTCCCTGCATGTCCAACTTTATTTGATTTTATAATCCATTTGAGCTTATTTATTGCTTTAAACGAGGAAATTCCCTTACTTTTATTTAATAGAACTATTCCATCACTTTTAAATATAGCATTTTCTTTCATCTCACATCCCCTGTCTTATTCTATTAACAGATACCGGCATATCTGTCTAACTACATTATAGGTGAAACTACCCTGAAAAGAGAATTTCTGATTTTTCTCCAGAATACTGTCTTTTTCAGATTTTCTTCCTTTATCTCTTCACAGAAGTCTAAATCCTTATAAAACTGGTTTCTTATATTCTGACTGATTTCTTGATTATAAAAAATTGAGTTCACTTCATAGTTTATTTCAAAGCTTCTCATATCAAAATTACATGTCCCCATAGTGGATACCCTTCCATCAACTACAATATTTTTACAATGTATAAATCCTGCTTTATATCTGTATATCTCAACACCTGCCATAAGCAGTTCTTCAAAATATGTTTCAGCAATCCAGTAAGGTATTTTCTTATCTGGAACCCCTGCTATCATAAGTTTTATCTTCACTCCTGAAAGTGCAGCAATTTTTAGCTGACTCACTAGTGAAGTATCAGGTATAAAATATGGACTCTGAATAAGTATTTCTTTCTTAGCCGATCCTATAAGTTTTGAATAGGTATACTTTAAAGTTGTCCATATTGTATCAGGTCCGCTTGAAGATACCTGCATAAGATAAGGGCTATCTTTCTGTACCTTTTTATGTTCTTCTATAACTTCTTCTATATCAGACATTTTAAAATCCTGTTTTCCCCCGCTGTTAAGCCAGTCTGTTACAAATATTGCAAGATAGTGAAGTACAAGTTCTCCCTGTATTCTAACATTTGTATCTCTCCAGCTTTCAAATCTTTTTCCCCCTGTTATATATTCTTCTCCAAGATTCATCCCACCGGTATGAAGTATTCTGTTATCTACAATTGTTATTTTTCTATGATTTCTATAATTAAGTTTTGAAAGGGCAAACTTTATATCAAGGAAATATTTAAATTCTACGCCAACTTTTAAAAGTTCTTTCCTGTATTTTTCTGATATTGTTCCAAACGACCCCATTCCATCAAAAAGCAATCTTATTTTTACACCTTCTTTTGCTTTTTTAACCAGTACGTCTTTTACTTTTTCTCCAAGTCTATCCGATCTCCAGATAAAATATTCCATATAAATAGTTTCTTTTGCACTTTCCAGATCCTGAATAATGGAGTCAAACGCTTCCCTTCCATCATAAAACATTTTATATGAACTGTTATGTGTCAAATATGTTCCTTCCGAAGTATATAAAAGTTTTACAATCTCGCTTTCCTCCTGAGAAATTCCTGCATTATTCATAAGTGTATCCAAATCTTCCAGTTTCACCTTACGAGAATGAAAAATCTCTGCAGGATCATATTTTAAAAAATTTTTTGTAAGTCCCGGAAACCCTCTGAACAAACTTTTTCTCTTTTCATTTTGTAAAGATTCAATTCTGTTTTTTCTCCAGTTTATCCCAAACACAAGATATAATACAAATCCTAAAACGGGAAAAACAGTTATGGTAAATATCCACGCTACTATTGTTTCAGGAGATCTTTCTGAAACTAGAATAGCTATTAGAAAGCTTATATAAACTACTAAATGAATATGTTCTATAGAGACTATCCATATTAATAATCTTTCAAAGTTTTGAAACATTTTACCTCCTAAAATTATTTATTTGTCAATTTCACTTTTAATATTTTTACAACGACGTTATATATTAGCATTTTTATAAACGTTTTTCAAATATAAAAATATACGCATTTATTCATATGAAATTCTAAATATAAAAATAAAGTAAAAAAAAGAAGCGTTAAAAAAATATATTTTTCTAAGTTTAACCTAAGTTGAAAAATAAGAAAAGTTGAAATTATTAAGAGTTGAATTTCTTAAATAAAACAAAATAAAAAGTTAATGAAAAAATTAACATATAAAACAAATGAAGGCTGTCAATAATACATAAGTTTTTTTTATCTTTACCATTCCATTATGAAAATAGTTATAGATTGATGAGTTGGATCAAAAAAATATTTAAAAACTCAAAACAACAACCTGAAGAAAAATCCTTAGAAGATATGAGTAAAATGCAAGTACCTGTTGATGAGGTGTTTGTGGAGAATTTAAAGAAGAATGGAGGAATATTTATCTATTGTGAATCTCTTACAGATATTATAGAAACGATAGGGAAAATAGTCGCAGAAAATATAGAAAATATAAAACTTTCTTGCCATAATGAATATTTAAAATCTATTTTGCCAGAAAATTATTTTAGATTTTTTACAAATACAGATGCGCAAGCTACATTTTTTTTAACAGATTGTGAATATTTATTGGCAAATGATGGTTCAATAATGTTCTCTTCAAATCAGTTAGGTTCCAAGCAAATAAATGATTTACCTCCTTCGCTTATTGTAGTGGCAAAAACAAGCCAAATAGTAGGGCATATAAATGACGGAATGGTAGGTATAATGCAACGTCCTAAAAAAGAACGCCCAGATAATATACGTTCTTTTAAAAATTTTCAGACAAAAGAGAAAGATACAATAATGTATGGCTCTTGCTCTCGGAAATTATATTTATTATTGTTAGAAGATTTAAACTAAAATATTATGAATGAACTAATTAAAAGAACATTGACAGGAATAGTTTATACACTTTTATTGCTTGGGGCTATTCTACTAAATGTGCATACTTTTGGAGTGTTATTTTTGATATTTGGACTGATTTGTACTTATGAATTTGCTCGAATACAGAAGCAAAAAGCGCAATGGATTTATTTGTTATTTATAGTACAATATGTTTGTTTTGTATTTTTTCATTTGAATTATATATTGTTGTTTTTCCTCTTTTTGACAATAATTATAGATTTATATTTGATTAATTTTTTATTCAATAAAGAGAATAAAATATTTTCAAATTTTCAAAAAAATGTACTAAACTTTTTTTATGTAGGAATGGGGTGTACTTTCATTCCTTTATTATATAAAATAGAGGTAATGAATATGATAGGAAAAGATGGAAATTATGCTGTATTTTCAGAGTTTTCATTGCCATTTTTTAAGGTAAATGAGGCACAACATACGATGATTGCTATTTTGTGTATCATTTGGTCTAGTGATACTTTTGCTTATTTGTCTGGGAAAAATTTTGGTAAGCATAAATTATTTCCCTCAGTATCTCCAAAGAAAACGATAGAAGGCTTTATAGGTGGGCTTTTAGGAGCTGTATTAGTTGCTGTTTGTTTTTCTCTTTATAGTGTAAAATCTATTTGGGAGTGGATAGGAATAGCCTTAATATTAGTGGTTTTTGGTACTTTTGGAGATTTGATAGAATCAAAATTTAAGAGAATAGCAGGTGTTAAAGATAGTGGTACTATATTACCTGGTCACGGAGGCTTTCTAGACCGTTTGGATAGTCTTATTTTTACCGCTCCATTTGTTGGGTTGCTTTTAGTAATTGCTCATTTCCTTAAAATGTAAAAAATGGATAAAAATATTATAATTCCTCAGAAAGATAATTATTATAAGGAATTAGCTAAAGAGATGAAAAAAATATTTCCAGCAAAAAAAACAACAAAAAAACGGAAATTAATTAAAAAAGACAAGTAAATTATAGAATTAATATTTATTTTGTATCTTTGCAAAATCTAAAAAATAAAATTTACAAATTATGTTTCATAAAGAAGGAGCTAAGATTATCTTTGGCGCTGTTGTTTTTTCAGTAGTTGCTCTCTTATTAACAGATTATATTTCTATTAATTGGTTAAGGATTGTATTTCAGTTGTTTATATTATTATTTTTGGTATTGATATTACAATTCTTCCGTAATCCTAAAAGAAATACTCAACTTAATGAACAGCAAGTTATCTCATCTGTAGATGGTAAAGTTGTTGTTATAGAAGAGGTTGAAGAACCTGAATTTTTTAAAGGAAAACGCCGAATGGTTTCTGTATTTATGTCTCCTTTGAATGTTCACGTAACTCGTTATCCTATTAGTGGAGAGGTTGTATATAGTAAGTATCACCCAGGTAAATATTTAGTAGCTTGGCACCCAAAGGCTTCAGAAGAAAATGAAAGAACTACGGTTGTAGTAAAAAATGAAGTATTTGGAGAAGTACTTTACAGACAAATAGCAGGTGCATTAGCAAAACGAATAGTAAATTATGCCAAAGAAGGTGATAAGGCTATACAAGGAGCTGATGCGGGCTTTATTAAGTTTGGCTCTCGCGTAGATATTTATTTGTCTTTAGATGCTAAAATAAAAGTTTCTCTTGGACAAAAAGTAAAAGGTGGTATTGATATAATTGCTGAAAAATAATAGAAAATTTTAGAAAAAATAAGATTTTATCTTATTGGAAATATAATAAATAAATTATTGTATTTTTTATAAAAAATAGAAGTATGTTTGATAATTTAAGTGATAAATTAGATAAAGCACTACATATCCTTAAGGGACACGGACAGATTACAGAAATAAATGTAGCTGAAACTCTTAAGGAGGTGCGTCGAGCCTTATTGGATGCCGATGTCAATTATAAGATAGCAAAAGAATTTACCTCCAAGGTAAAAGAAAAAGCACTCGGACAGAACGTATTAACTACCTTACAACCAGGACAGTTAATGGTTAAAATTGTTCGTGATGAGCTTACTGAGCTAATGGGAGGAGACGCCACAGGAGTCAATCTTAATGGGAATCCGGCCGTTATTCTAATGTCAGGATTGCAAGGATCAGGGAAAACTACTTTCTCTGGAAAATTAGCAAATTTTCTTAAAAATAAGAAGAGTAAAAAGCCTCTTCTGGTAGCTTGTGACGTTTATCGTCCAGCTGCAATTGACCAGTTACATATTGTTGGAGAGCAAGTAGGAGTAACTGTTTTCTCTGAGAAAGGCAATAATAATCCTGTAGAAATTGCTCGAAAAGGGGTAGAATATGCTAAAAGCAATGGCTTCAATGTCGTAATTATAGACACGGCAGGACGCTTGGCGGTAGATGAGCAAATGATGAAAGAAATTGCTGAAATACATAAAGCAGTATCTCCTCAAGAGACACTATTTGTGGTAGATGCAATGACTGGGCAGGATGCAGTGAATACAGCTAAAGCTTTTAATGATGTATTGGATTTTGACGGGGTTATCCTTACTAAGTTAGATGGTGACACACGAGGAGGGGCGGCTATCTCTATTAAGTCGGTAGTTAATAAGCCTATTAAGTTTGTAGGAACAGGGGAGAAGATGGACGCTATAGATGTGTTCTATCCTGCTCGTATGGCAGATAGGATTCTGGGGATGGGCGATGTTGTCTCTTTGGTGGAGAGAGCTCAAGAACAGTTTGATGAAGAGCAAGCTCGTAAACTACAGAAAAAAATAGCAAAAAATCAGTTTGGTTTTGATGATTTTCTTTCTCAGATTCAGCAAATCAAAAAAATGGGAAGTATGAAAGACCTCTTGGGAATGCTTCCAGGAGTAGGAAAAGCAGTAAAAAACCTTGATATAAGTGATGATGCTTTTAAATATATAGAAGCTATCATCTATTCAATGACTCCTGCTGAACGCTCAAATCCAGCTATCATTAATACTTCTCGTAAGAACCGCATAGCTAAGGGAAGCGGACGAAACATCAATGAAGTAAACCAGCTCCTTAAGCAATTCGACCAAATGAGTAAAATGATGAAAATGATGCAAGGTGGAGGAGCTAAGCAAATGATGCGTATGATGCAAGGAATGCCAGGAGGAATGCCTAAATTTTAAAAAATAATAAGATAAAAAATGTTACAAAATTCTCAATCATTGATAGATAGTTATAAGAAATTTATAAAAAAAGTAGTACAAACAGAGGTTATTTATTGTTTAAAAGACGAAAAAGAAGGAGTAGCTGTTTGTAATTCTAATGAATTTAGAAATGAAGAAGGGCAAGATGTACCTTTGTTAACTTTTTGGTCTGAAAGTGCATTAGCAAAAGCTTGCCAAGAAGAAGAATGGTTAAAATATAAAATAACAGAAATTCCATTACCAGAGTTTATGGAACTTTGGGTATTTGGGATGTGTGAGGATGAAGTAGTTGCAGGGTTAGATTTCAATAATAATTTATTTGGATATGAAGAACACCCTCTGCAATTATTAAAAGACCTTATAAGTGAGATTGAAGCTACGAAAAAGAAAATAGAATTTCGTGGTTTTACTTCGCTTACAGACTTGAAAGATTATGTTCAAGAAATTGAAGAGGGAGAATAAAATATGAAGTTTTCGGATTATTATATCTGAAAACTTTTTTGTTTTTCTTCTAGAAAAAATAAATATTAAATATGAAAAAAATATTTTTAACTTTTTTTAGCCTTTTTTGTGTAGTTATTCAAGCACAAACTGTTTTGAAAAGTAATAAAATTTCTGCAATTGTCTATAATGAGAAAGAAGGAGATGTTACTTTTTATGCTACCAAAGGGAAAAATAAATTTATAGAAACAGAATTGGAGTATAATCAAATTTTAGATGATTATGATGTAGTTGACCCCTATTGGGATATAGATGAGGACAATGAAAATGAAGGAGAAAGTTTATCTGAAATATTATATTCTGGTGATAAAATTATCTATACTGAAGATATTCGCCCTACACAACTTAGTGATTTTCTAGGAAAAGCATTTATTTATAAAGAAATAATAGAAAAAGACGGTGAAAATGAAAGAAAAGTAGTTAAAATTCTTAATAATTACTTAGCTTCTGTGCAAACATTTTCTTTTAGTGAAAGACATTCTCACAGTTTTGGAAGGTATATAAATAAACCCGATGATAATCAAAAAAAATGGCGTTGTAGAGATGTAGATTATTATTCTTTATTAATTTTGGACTTTGGGAAAGGTAGAAAAATTTATTTATTCAATGATGAAAAAGATATTGAAAATGTTATAATTCCGTTAAAAAATGGAAATATATTTCTTTCTTATAATCAAGATGAGGTGGCATATTTAGATGAAGATAAAAAAATGAATACTTCATATGCTGTCTCTTATACACATCTCCGAGCCCACGAGACCGTACTAGATCTCGT
>CALFOY010000179.1 GCA_937919265.1 uncultured Capnocytophaga sp.
CCAGCGGGATTGCCTATAAACATATTGGTAAGCATCTTTTCTACCGTGCTAAACGTATTGGCATAGCAGATGAAGTAAGTGCCCATTTGGTGACTTACGGGGTCGTGGAAAGGCATATTGTCTCTCACTACTTTCAAATCATCACCTACATTGGCAAGAGCCGAGTGTGCATTGGTAGGCTTGGTATCCTCGTCCATTTCTATGTCCATTTCTTTGCTACGCCCTATTACTTTTTCTTGTTCGCTAACGGGGAGCGCACGCCAAGCGTTCATATCGTGCACGTATTTTTGTACGAATAGGTAACTTCCTCCTTGGTAATCAGGGTCTTCATCACCCACTACGGCAAACTGTTCGCGTTCTGCGCCACGCGGGTTTTCGGTACCGTCTACAAAACCAATGATAGCGCGTCCGTCCCAATATCTAAAACCTTGTACGTTTACAATACCATTGGCGATGGGTTGCATTACCTCGCTAATGGCAACTGCCATATCGTAAGCCAAGCTGGGGTTGTGCGCGCGGATATGAAAGTGTAAGTCGCCTTCGGTGGATACAGCCGTGTGTTTACTACCTCTGATGGGCTCAAAATCTTTGAGTTCTTTGGGGAGTGGTTTGGGTAACCCTAAAGTAAGCCACGCCCTATGGCTAATGCCTATGGTTACACTGGCACGACCTTCAGGAAAGCGGTCGGCTACCGAGTTGTTGAGGTTTCCTACCAAACCACATACTTTTGCAAAAGTATTATTAAGTAATGTCTTGTCTATATCTTTTTTAAATGTCCATACCAAAAATATGGTATTGTTATTAGGCAAGTCTGTTACATTCTGATAATTCATTATATTAAGTATTTTTAATTTTTTAGGGATATTTCACGTGCTCTTTTCTTAACTTCAGTATAAGGCCTCAACAATCCGTTATTAGCTTGCTCAATACCTCTTTCTGTGGAAGCTAATTGCCCTTTTGTGAAATAAGTTTTTCTTCTGTTAAAAGAAATCTGTTTTTCCTTGCTCCATTCTTTTACTAATAATTGCTCTTCGGTATGTAAAGGTTGTGTACTATGATGTTCATAGTTCATTCATTTTATAACTTCCTAAATTCACTGATGTTCTACCGAATAATCGTTTGAGTTCTATCAGGCCCCACCGATACTACTTTGATGGGCACTTCGAGTTCTTTCTCTAAGAAACTGATATAATCCAAAAGTTCTTTGGGGAGTTGCTGGTAATTGGTGAGTTTGGTAAGGTCTTGTTGCCAGCCTTTGAGTTCTGTATATATGGGCGTTACGTTCTGTTCTTCTATATTGTAAGGCAAGTGCTTGATTTCTTTTCCTTTATAAAGATATGACGTACATACTTTTAAAGTCTCAAAACCGCTGAGCACATCGGCTTTCATCATTGTAAGTTCGGTAACTCCGTTTACCTGTACAGCGTATTTAAGGGCTACCAAATCAAGCCAACCACAACGGCGACGCCTACCGGTAGTGGCTCCAAATTCGCGACCTACTTGGGTCATTGTTTCGCCCACTTCGTCGAACAGTTCGGTAGGGAAAGGCCCACTGCCCACACGGGTAGTATAAGCCTTAAAGATACCTATTACCTCACCAATACTGCGAGGGGCTACACCTAAGCCCGTACAAGCTCCAGCAGCCGTTGTGTTCGACGAGGTTACAAACGGATAGGTACCAAAATCAATGTCCAACATAGAACCTTGTGCTCCTTCGGCAAGTATTTTTTTACCCTTTTTGAGAGCTTGGTATAGGTATTCTTCACTGTCGATAAGCTGAAACTCTTTCAGCACTTTTATCGCTTCAAAAAACTCGGCTTCCAACTCTTGTAGGTTATACTGAATATCCACTTTGTAATTAGCGAGCATTTCTTCGTGTTTATCAGTGAGGTTACGGTAACGATCGTTAAAGTCACTGAGCTCTATATCGCCCACGCGTAAGCCGTTACGACCTGTCTTATCCATATAAGTAGGCCCTATACCTTTAAGAGTAGAACCTATTTTAGCTTTACCTTTGGAAGCTTCCGAAGCAGCATCTAAAAGGCGGTGGGTAGGCAAGATAAGGTGTGCTTTGCGCGAGATAAGCAAATTCTGTTTTAAATTTACCTCGTAAGGGGCGAGTGCCTCTATTTCTTTTTTGAAAATGATAGGGTCTATCACCACCCCATTGCCTATAATATTTACAGCACCTTTGTGGAAGATTCCCGACGGAATAGTGTGTAACACGTGTTTAATACCGTTAAATTCAAGAGTATGCCCTGCGTTAGGACCTCCTTGAAAGCGTGCGATAATGTCGTAGTTCTGCGTAAGGACATCTACTATTTTCCCTTTTCCTTCGTCTCCCCACTGAAGACCTAATAATAAATCTACTGCCATTTTTGTTTCTTTTATTTAGTTGCTCTCTCTTCTTTTGGGGCATCTGCTTTGCGTGTACCGTAAAAATAAAGAGAGTGATTGCTAATATTAATGTTAAAAACCTCTTCTATGGTTTTCTGTATTGCTTGAATACGAGGGTCGCAAAACTCCACAATCTCACCCGTATCGGTAAGGATTACGTGGTCGTGCTGACGGTCAAAATACGATTTCTCGTAATACGCTTGGTTTTGTCCAAACTGATGTTTGCGCACTAAACCACATTCCAGCAAGAGCTCAATCGTGTTGTAGAGGGTCGCTCTACTCACCCGATATTTTTTCTCTTTCATATTTTCATAGAGGGTCTCTATGTCAAAATGGTCGTTGTATTCGTAAATCTCCTTCACAATCGCATAGCGTTCAGGGGTCTTACGGTGTCCGTTGTCTTCCAAATATTTGGTAAGCACCTTTTTTACAATCTCCAAGTTCTCTTCGGAGGTGTTTTTTTTATCTTTCTCAGCTATATTTTTCATATATTAAATATGTTTTTCAATAAAGGGCAAAAGTACTATTTATTTTTCAGAAAATGGTTATAAAGAATTGATTTCATTCGTTGAGCAAAAAAAGTATTCTAAGATTTTTTTACTTACAGACACCAATACTCACGAATGTTGTGCGTATTCTTTTTTGCAAAAAATCCCGTTTGAAACTGAAATTATTGAAATAGAAGCCGGAGAAGAACATAAAAATATAGAAACTTGTATTTCTCTTTGGCAAACATTATCTGAACTAGGCGGAGATAGAAAAAGTTTGGTAATTAATTTAGGAGGTGGTGTAGTTACTGATTTGGGTGGTTTTGTAGCCTCAACATATATGCGAGGTATTGATTTTATTAATATTCCCACGTCTTTATTAGCAATGGTAGATGCCTCAGTAGGAGGGAAGACAGGTGTAGACTTGGGTGTGCTTAAAAATCAAATAGGGTTGATAAATACACCTCAATTTTTATTAATAGATGTTGATTTTTTGAAGACTTTACCGCAGCAAGAGTTTTGTAGTGGTTTGGCAGAAATGTTCAAACATGGACTTATTCAGTCAGAAGAATATTGGGAAAAAATTAAGAATTTACATACACTTACAACCAATGACCTCGAAGAGGTAATTTATGAATCTATCTTAATAAAAAACAAAATTGTTGAAAAAGACCCTACTGAAAAAGGGTTGAGGAAAATTCTTAATTTTGGGCATACTCTTGGACACGCAATAGAGTCTTTTTCTTTACAAAATAGAGAAAAACCTCTTTTACACGGTGAGGCAATTGCCATAGGAATGATTTTGGAGACTTTTTTATCTGAGAAAATATTAGGTTTCCCAAAAGAGAAACTTTATGAAGTTAAGAAAATTATAAAAGAATACTTTCCAGTTGAAAATTTTACAAAAAATGAAATTTCTGATATCATAGAATTATTAAAACACGATAAAAAAAATACATACGGAACGATTAATTTTGTACTTTTACAAGATATTGCTTTACCAAAATGGGATATTCAAGCCTCTACAGAGCTTATTCATCAAGCCTTTGAGTTTTATAAAAATGAATAATTTTTAATTTTTACAGATAAAAACAGATAAAAATGAATAAAAAAAAACTTTTTTTTAAATAAATGAAAATATTAAAATATAAAAAATATTTTCACTCAAAAACATTTAAAATTCAATATAATTCTCTATTTTTGTGCCATAAATATTCGTTTTTTAAACATAAAAATAATGACAAAATATCTAAAAACTTTTTATATTAAAGATTATATCTCAATTATTTTGGGAATTATTCTTTACACAATAGCTATTTATGGTTTTATTATGCCAAGTAAAGTAGTAACTGGAGGGCTTATGGGTATTGTTTTGATACTTGAGTATGCTACAGGGCTAAAAGTTTCACAAACATATTGGGTGGCCAATGCTATTTTGTTACTTATTGCTTGCCGTTCAATGTCTAAACAATTCATTTTCCGTACTATAGTAGGGGTGGGGCTACTTGTTGCTTCGATGAAGTTTATAGGAGAGCCTTATATTTTACCTTATTTTACGGAGCATAGACCTTTAACAGATGATTTTCTATCTGTTATTATGGGAGGTATTATAACAGGTTTGGGCTTAGGTTTAGTTTATTCAGTTAATGGAAGTACAGGAGGGGTTGATATTATTGGTTTTATGATTACCAAATATTTCCGAATTAGTATAGCTCGTGCTTTGCTTATCGTTGATTTTTGTATTGTAATATCTTCTTTCTTTATTTTGAAAGGCTATACAATTGAGAAAACAGTGCTTGGTGTGATACTTATTCCTGTGATGTATTATACAGTTGATATGGTTCTTAATGGAGCAAGACAATCAGTACAAATATTTATATTATCAAAAAAATATGAAGAAATAGCAACACATATTAATAATGAAGTAAAAAGAGGTTGTACAATTATAGATGGGCAAGGCTGGTATACGAAAGATTCTCAGAAAATTATAATGGTTATTGCTCGAAGAACGGAGGCTAGTTCAATATTCAGACTCGTTGATCAAATAGATCCTATGGCCTTCGTTACAAAAACAAATGTTGAAGGCGTTTATGGTAAAGGATTTGAAAGATTCAAACAATAAAATATTAAAAAACAATAACTTATTTCCCTATATATTTCTTTATTTTTTAAATATGTAGGGAATATTTATCTAATTACTAAAAATAAATCAACTTAAAACTAAATAAATAAAAATGTCAGTATTCGGAGATATTATCAGTACACCCTATCCTGTTTTGATTACTTTTTACGCAGGTTGGCACTACTTAACAGAAGAGATTACGGAAACCTTGCAACAGGTTACTATTGAACTGAAAGACAATGCGAAGATTTTGAAAATGGATATTGATAAAAATCGGGAAATAACAAAAGCATTAAAAATCAATGGTATTCCTACTTTTCTTATCTATTACAGAGGGGAGCTTGTTTGGAGAGCAGATGGAGAGCAAACAGCAGAGATGTTAATAAAAGAGATTAATAAATATGTCTAAAATGTAAAACCATTTGAGTATATTAATAATAAATAACTCAATTGGTTTTATTTTTTTGTTTATTTCAAAAGCTCATTTCTCTATTATATAAAGAGAAATGAGCTTTTCTGTTTTTAGTAGTTATATACTATAAAGAGTATTCTATATATTAGTAAGAAGTATATATATAAATATAAAAAAATAGTAGTTATAAGGTATTATTTTTTCTTTTTCAGTTCTATAACTGAGATTTCGGGAGGCATTCCTACACGCCCAGGGAAGGCTAAATAACCAAACCCTCTATTTACGTTAATAAATTTATTTTTTACTTTATATATTCCTCCCCAATATTTATATTTCCAACTAGCAGGGCTCCATTTTATAAAGCCAGGTATTTCTATACCAAATTGCATTCCGTGTGTGTGTCCGCTTAGGGTAAGTGGTATATAGACAGGGTAGTCTATTACTTTATATTCAAAATATGTTGGGTCGTGTGAAAGCAATATTTTAAAGTCATTTTCAGGTACACCTTTGATGGCTTCATCCAAATCTCCCCTTTTTATAAAATCTCTCCCCCAGTTTTCTACTCCAATAACAGCAAGTCTATATCCATTTCGAGAAATATAAACAGACTCATTGTTAAGTAAATAAAATCCTATATTATGATGAATTTTCTTTAAGTCTTCTAAGTTTTTTTCTTTCTCTTCTGGAGTATTCCATTGAACATAATCACCATAATCGTGGTTTCCTAACACTGAGTATATACCATCTTTAGCTTTGAGTTGTTTAAAATGATTTATCCATTCGTCCATCTCAGTTGCTTTATTATTAACAAGGTCTCCTGTAAAGAATATAGCATCTCCTTCTTGGGCATTTATCATATCTATACCATATTGTACTTTTTCAGGATTATCAAAGCTACCAGAATGAATGTCAGAAATATGTATAATACGATATCCATCAAATATTTCCGGAAGATTATCAAAAAATAAGGTATATTTAATAACTCTAAAATCATATTTTCCTTTGAACATTCCATAAAGCATTCCCATAAAAGGAATTGAAGCTATACCCATACCTATAAGGCTTATAAATCTCCTACGTGATGGTATTTTGTGTTCTTTTTTCATCCTAAAAGGAATACATAATAACCTAACTATGAGTTCTATAAGTACATATATCCCCATAATGCTTATAAAAACTAACCAAGATAGGAAAAGTCCGAAATAAAATTGTCTATCATTATCCCAAACTCCTGAAAAAGAAGTATTCCAGTAGTATAAGAAATAGAAAAATAATAAAGCAGATATATTATAGTATAAATATACAAAAAATTTATACTTCGTTCCTTTACGTATGCAGAAAGCACCAAGCAAAACCATTATTATATAATAGATGCATAAGTAATTGATATAATTGTGCATTTTTAAAAGAATTAAAGTGCATAAAATGGTATTTCAAAATTATTTATGCACTAATATAATAATAAAATGTGAATGATAATAAATGTTATATATTAGATGTTTTCTCTATACTCTCTTCTTTTTTAGCTTTATCTTCCTCTGGTTTGTTCATTGTTCTCAATTTTGCTAATATTTTAGATAAAGTATATTCATCTTTTTTTATAGAGTTAATATATATAAGTTTTCCTGCTTTACTTATATTACGTATGTATTCATAAATTTCTTTATAAATGATATGATTGTCAGAAGTATTTGTTTTTTTACTCGTTAATTGATGCTTTTGGTCTGTATTTAGCTTTTCTAATTCATCATTTTTTAGTTTGAGATTATCAAGAAAGCCATCAGGCATATCTAATAGTTTATCTATATTACTTCTGTAATAAGGTAGCATATCTCTAATGTTTTTTATAACCCCTTCAGCATTTTTCATAGAGATGTTTTTAAGTAAAGTATTAAATAAAGAGATATCTAATTTCGCCCTTATTGCATAATCTTTCAATAATTGAAGATTGTACTTAATGTCTTTAATTTTATCATACAATGATTTAGTAAGTTCTTTCTGTTTCATTAGCTCCGTATTATTAGAAGCCATATTTTTAACCTTTTCAATAATAGATTTAAATGAAGAAAGATACTCTTCATTCATTGTACGATATTTTTCTTTGAATTCTGTAATATCTCTTTCAAAGCTTACCAATAGAATATTAGCTACTGCTGAATATTCTTCTTTTCTTAGAGTTGATGATTTCACTGCCATAATTGTAGTTTTTATATGATTAAAATAACTTGGCATAAAGTTATTATTTATTTCTGAAATATGCAAATTATTATAAATAAAAAATATAAATTAATAAGATTTTTAGAGATATAATATCAATTTTATCAATTATAGTATGAA
>CALFOY010000180.1 GCA_937919265.1 uncultured Capnocytophaga sp.
AGAGAGGGTCTGTTACTTTTACATATTCTCCCGTTTCTTGCCACTGGTAGTCAAAGATATTTACGCCAAAGAGTTTTACCTCGCCTTCTACTCCCGAGGTTTCAAATTGCCACGTTTTTTGCTTGAATAATTTCATACTAAAATAATTATTAGTGCTTGACTGTGGGTAACAAATTGTTACTATTGAAGGCTACGTCCTACCAATTTTTTATAATCACTATCAGCTTCTACACATAGTAAAAACTGCTGTTTTTCAAAGAAATGAATGAGTTTTTCGCCTCCTGAAATGACTGTTGTATCTGTTATCCTTTCTTCTTGCAAAGAGAACTTCCATAGGTTGTGGTCATTGCTTAAAAAGAGTGATTGCTCATCCTCTGAAAGTTGTATAGGTTTTTTAAAAGGGAGTCCCAGAGGATAGTCCTTTTGAGAACCATCTGTTTTCAGTACTCGTATGATGTACAAAGGCTTCTTAATCCCTGTAGTATTGCTCCTTGGCGGAATATACTGCCCCAAATGGAAATACCAATTGCCCTTACTATCTCGGCAAACGGAATGAAAGCTGTCTGTTTTAAAAAGAAGCTCTATTTTGTTAGTTGTTGTATCATAGCGCTGTATTACCCCATTTTGGTAAGAGGCTATGAGGTAAGTGTCTGCTTTTTCTCGTGTTATCAAGGCACAACCTTCTCCCTTAATTCTCTTTTTCCTTGTACTTTCTTCTACATAGTTGTAAGCGGTAACAGTTATACTGTTGAAATTCATTAGTATAAGGGTGTCTTGGTCATTGGAGGCTACATAATCAGAAAATTTAGGTATGCCTTTTTCGTGTTTTTTGACTACCTCCAAAGTCTCTCTGCTGAGTTGGAATATCTTATTATCAGTAATAGCAAATAAATATTGCCCATCTGCGCTGAAATACATACAGCGCACACTGTTGCGTATCAACACATTGGTTACTTCTTTACCTGTAGAGAAGGAGAGCTTGTGCAACCGCATTGAGGCATACTTTGAACCCCAACCATCAGCTACATAAAAATGGTCGGGATTAAAAGGGTCGGCAAGTGGAGGGGTAAGACTCCCATAAATACCGTTTTTCAGTGTTGTTTTCCAAATGATTTCTGTTTGCATAGTGTTTTAATTGCTAACGATTAGGTCTAAAAACTTCGGTGGTACTTCATCTGTAAGCCAAACCCCATTGGCAGAGAGATAAAAAATATACCCTGCCTTATGCATTGCCTTTGTATTTACTTTAAAGATGACGGGCTTGCCGTGTCGGGCACCTACTTTGGTTGCGGTTGTTATATCAATGCTGAGGTGTACATACTGGCGGGTTTGCTTTTGGAGTCCGCTTTTGAGAATGCTCTCTACAAACCTGCTGGCAGTGCCGTGATACAAACATTCAGGAGGTACTTGGGGCTGTAATTCTAATGTTACGGCAAGTGAATGCCCTTGATTGGCGCGTATTTTTGTGTTATCCTCGCTAAAAGCATATCGCTGTTTGCTATCAGTAGCGACGATTTCTTCCAACATTTTAAGGCTGAACACTGGAAATTTACGCTTCATATTCTTAATGAGCATATTCACCTCAGCCCAACCGTGTGTGTCGAGGCTAATACCAATCGCCTCAGGGTGGTGTCGCAGTACCAAACTGAGAAACTTGCTCTCTTTTTTATGTTTTTCTTCTTTAGACATTGTTCTATATTTTGCGCGCTTTGCGGGCTTTTTGCACGCTTTTTGCGCGCTTTGCGGGCTTTTTGCACGCTTTTTTAACTGTATTTTAACATATAAGATGTGTTTACACTAGCACCTAATATCCTTAAAAGTTTATATTTTTCAACTAACTCTTTTAGCTCATAAACAGCAGTCCTGACTGAAATATTATTAAGTTCTTGATATTCTTTTTTAGTAATTTCACCTTTTTCTTTTACATATAGAACTGCTTTTATTTGCCTTTCATTAAGCCCTCTTTCTATCAATCCTTGTTCATTAAAAAGATCTCTAAACTCAATCCAGAAATCAGAGCCATCTATATTGTAAAAAGGCTGAGGAAGCCCTTGTGCTTGACAAAGTTTTGCCATTATATGAATTCCACGACCCCACGATTCTACATATCCACATCTAAAGAAAGCATTTGCTATATCAGGATTGTAAGGACGTGATGAATGAGATTGCAAGAGTTTCTCAAGTGTCCAATTTTCAGGTAAAGTACCCTCATTCCATATCATTAATTTATCCCGATATACTCTTATTTGTATAGGGGTTAGTCCTGAATAATCCTTATGTGCTATAGCATTCAAAAGGGCTTCTCTTACAGCTTCTTTTGGATATTCATAGGTTTCAACCCTGTGGATTCCCTCATAACTGATAATCGCTTTTATATATTTGGTAAAAAGCAATTCGATGGTCTTTTCTACTTGTTCAATTAGGTTGCCGTGCACTTCATCTTGGAAGACAAGATCTGCTTCTCGCTGAAAGTATCCTATTTTTACATAAGCTCCAGTAATGAATTTTTCAGGATTAGGGTGAAAAAGCAATAGGGCAGCCCGTTTTAAATTTCCTTCTTCTATAAGGTTTAGATTCTCCAAAAGTTGCGCTACATCATCTTGCGGAATACTATCCGGCAGACGCTTGCTCTTGATACCTCTTTCTCTGAAAAAAGCTAAGGTTTCTTGCTTCAAATCGGCTATGGCTACCTTAGGAATAGTTACACTATCCCAGCGCTTCCCTTGTTTCTGCAATAGAAACTTGTCCAAGGCAACACCCTTAAGTTCTTGTTTGGTAGCACCACTACGGTAATGATATTGTCCTTTGTAATTCACAGGATTAGGATAAGGCTCTACCACTATTTCAAGATAATCTCCTTCTGCAGTCTCTTGTAAATTTACATCTACTAAGATACCTAACACATCTCTTACTTTGTTAGGAATATCCTCTAATATCTAATAGTTTCTTAGCTTTAGCTACTCCTACAGTATTTCCTTTGTCGTCCTTTCCTATAAATATAGTTCCTCCATTGGCATTGGCAAATCCGCAAATCCACTTGAGGTATTCATCACGCCAAGAGCTTTTATATTCTATGTTTTGTGTTTCTTGCATTTTTTATTATTTCTTTAAACAAACACCAATCCCATTTGCTGTAAGTAATAGTTCCTCCCTACTTGTTCCTTTGCCTTGTCGGAAATCCAAAAATCGGGTTTGAGCAATTGCTCTCCTTTCATCATCTTTGCTTTATGACTGATTTTCTTAATCTGCTTGATGAT
>CALFOY010000181.1 GCA_937919265.1 uncultured Capnocytophaga sp.
AAATAATAAACAGTAATGGATAAGATTGCAAAAGATTTTTTAATAAAGAAATATGAAAATGAAATTATATTACATACTGAGTTTAAGTGCTTTATTATTAGTTAATTGTGCTGATAATAATCAAAAAAAACAAGAGAAAATAATACAAAAAGAAATAAATATTTCTGATGAAAATAAACAAGAAGTTTCTTTTGTAGTAGAAGGAATGACTTGTCAGGCAGGTTGTGCCAATAATATAAAAAAACATTTAGAAAATACTGATGGAGTACTTTGGGCAAAAGTAGATAAAGAGTCAAAAAGTGCTGTAATACAGTATGATAAAACTAAACTCTCAGAAACAGATTTAATTTCTGTAATAGAAAAAGTAGGCGACGGGGATACTTACAAAGTTATAAAATAATTTTAATTTGTAAAATATAAATAATTAGTTTGTAAGTAGTTATGTTGTCAAATTCTAGTAAATATGCTATTAATGCTATATTATATTTGGCTATACACACCTCAATTAATAATAAAATAGGAGTCAGAGAAATAGCAGAAGCTTTAAATATTCCCTCGCCTTTTTTGGCGAAAATTTTACAGATTTTAGCGAAAAAAAATGCAATTAGTTCAAGTAAAGGACCTGGCGGAGGTTTTTATATAACAGAACAAGAGCGAAATATGCCTCTTATTGATATTGTTTATCATATTGATGGGGTTGATAAATTTGAAAATTGTATAATGGGACTTAAAAAATGTTCAAATGACACTCCTTGTCCTATGCACTATGCTATTCAGCCTTTTAAAGAGCAATTTTTAATGGAATTAGAACAAAATACAATAGGTAATTTTGCTGAAAGAGTAAAGAGAGGAGAAGCCTTTTTGTTTGTATAAAAAAATCCTTTGTTAAAATATTTTAACAAAGGATTTTTTTAATAATAGAAAGCCGTATTAGCATTTATAAAAATTATTTTCCTGCACGAATAACACTCAGGGTTTGTTGGGTAATTCCTAACAGAGATGCAATGTGCCCTAGAGAAACACGAAGTATTATTTGAGGGTAATTTTCTAAAAGCAATTGGTAACGTTCTTGTGCTGTTTGGAATTTTATAGCATACAATTTATCTGTTAAATTTTTTATGGCTGAGATTAATAAAAATCTCATAAATCTCTCCAAATCAGGTTTTTGACTGATTATTTTTTCTACTTCTGAAAATTCGGCTACTCGTACATAACAGTCTTCTAAGGCTTCAAGACAGAAATGAAAAGGTCTCTTAAAATAAATATTTTCAATAGGCATATAAAACATACTTTCAGCATAAAATCCGTGGGTAATGTCTTTATCGCCTTTATTATAAAACGCTCTAATAATACCTTTTTCAATATAAAAAATTTGCTTAGAATCACATCCTTTTTTTAGTAAAAAAGAATATTTTTTGTATTCTTTTGGTTTAAAAAGATTATCCAAAAGCGTTAAGGTTTCATTATCTATTTGAGTTTCTTGATGAATGTAATCTTTAAAATTCATTTCTACATTTTTATAGAATTTAACAAATAATTTTCTGAATAATTTCCTTCATGAAAGAGAAGGTCTAAGATACTTAAATTTTTTATAAATCCGTGTTTATCAGAAAAAATTTGATAATATTCTTCTTGTGTAATATTATGTTCGGTTTTTGCATTTGCTAAAAAACGAAAATCATTAAAATCTTGATAGTTTTCTTCATATTTTGATGTTTTATCCCATTGAATATCAGTGTTTAAACAGGATAAAACAGCTTCTATAGAATAGAAATTTAGGTCTATCAAGAAATTAAATTTTTTTTCAAAAACAGGAGAAATAGCATCTTCATAAAATTCAAAATATGGAGAAGTACGATAGGCTGTTTGTAGAGTTTTCCAATGTAATTTTTGCCAAGAAACATTGTTGTCTATTTTTACATTTTTATAGAGTTGTCTACCTGTTTCTCCTCCAGTGTGTAATATAGGAACAGTTAATAATTGTTTACCATTTGCTCCATAAATATAAGTACGATTACGAAAGGTTTGTTTTTGGTAATTATCAGAAACTTCCATAACGCAAGGTTTTTTTATAATAAGAGAAAAAGAGGCAATGGTAGGAAAATATGTAGGGTGTAGTAAATTTTTTTGCATTTTTTTATTTTTATAGAAATTTTAAACTTCGTCAAAATCTATTTTTTGACGAAGTTTAGTTATTAATGATTAAATAAATTTATTTTTTAGAGGCTTTTTTCTTTTTAAGATAAAATTCATAACCAATATATGCTAATGTGCCTAGTATAAGTACATAGTAAAGATAAGAAATAGGCTCTCCTTCTCCATTTACAGTGGTAAATAATCTTTTCCAACGTATTTTATCAAATCCAGAAGCGTTACCATCCCAACTCATCCAAATAAGTACAGGTTTTCCAACTACGTGATTAAAAGGAACAAAGCCCCAATAACGGCTATCTTCAGAGTTATGACGATTATCCCCCATCATCCAATAATAATCTTGCCCGAATGTATAAGAGGTTGTTTTTTGTCCATTGATGAAAATTTCATTATTTTTTACCTCTAAATGATTTCCTTCATAAACTTCTATAATTCGTTGATATATAGGTAAGTTGGTAGTCGTTAATTCAATGGTTTTTCCTTGAGCAGGAAGAATAATAGGTCCGAAGTTATCCTCATTCCAAGGATAGTTTTCTGAATGAGGGAAAACAGCAGGAGAATATTCCCCTTTTTTAGAAATTATTTTTGTAACTTCTTCTATATTAGAGATGTTTTTTAATTTTTCAGCTACTTCTTCTGTTGCAGATTGGATAATAAATTCTGTATCATTTAGAATTCCAGAAGCATCTGTAATACCAAAATTTTGATATAAAAATGCAGGTAAAACTCTTTCAGGAGCATATTGATTGCCGTATAAACCTACTAAATAGTTCCAGAAAGCAGGATTTACTTTCACTTTATAAGAGGTTTGCAATTTTGCTCGGATAGGGTATTTTTCCTCTTTATCATTAATATAAACTACTCCATCACGTATTTCAAATTTATCATTAGGTATAGCAACTGCTCTTTTTACATAATGAGATTTTTTATCAACGGGTTTATGTACTTTAATTCCTGATTTATCACCAAAAAAACGAATGTTATCTGTAGGCCAGTTAAAAACCACAATATCATTACGTTTTATTTTCTGTAAAGCAGGTAAACGTAAATAAGGTAATTGAGGTTCAGAAAGATATGATTTTACATTTACCACAGGAATGGTGTCGTGTACCATAGGAGTAGAAAGTGGAGTCATAGGCAATCGTACTCCGTAATGAAATTTGCTAACAAATAGAAAATCTCCTACCAAAAGCGTTTTTTCAAGAGATGAAGTAGGAATAGTATATGGCTGAATAAAATACGAATGAATAGATGAAGCCGCTACTACTGCAAAAAGAACAGAACTTATCCAAGGAGAAACATTTTGTTTTATAATTTTCTCATTTCTACCAGAATAGCTTGTTTGTGGGCTATACATCAAGTAAGCCAAATATATACCCAATGTAATAATGGAAAGTAATGTATATCGTTTTTTATGAAAACCGAAAACGTGTAGCCACTCATAAATAATAACAATAGCCATAACATTTCCTATAACAGGTAAATATACTAAAAAAATCCACCACCAAGGACGTTGAATAATTTTAAAAAGAATTAACATATTCCATATAGGTACAAAAGCTTGCCAACCTTTATAGCCTGCTTTTATATAGCCTTTCCATAAAAAAATACCTTGAAAAAGCTGAACGGCTAAGAAAATTAATAAATATACTATCATAAATAATTGATTTAATTTTTTACATTTTTAATTGTTAAATAATACTTCTTTCATTGAGAAAATACCTTTTCTGCCTAAAATCCATTCTGCAGCAAGTACAGCTCCAAGTGCAAAACCTTTTCTGTTGTGTGCAGTATGTTTTATTTCTATGGTATCAATATCACTTTGATATGTAACGGTATGAGTGCCAGGTGTATTTTCAATTCTTTTAGCTGTAATAGGAATTTCATTTTCAGAGGCTTCATTGAGCTTCCAATGGGTTTTTGAAGAATTTTCAATAATAGTTTCAGCAAGAGAAATTGCTGTTCCGCTTGGAGCATCTAATTTTTGTGTATGATGAATTTCTTCAATAGAAACAGAATATTCAGGTAAATTTTTCATAAGTTGTGCCAATGCTTTATTTATTTCAAAGAAAATATTTACCCCAATACTAAAATTTGAAGCATATAAAAAAGCAGTATTATTTGCTTTACATAATTCCACAGCTTCATTATACTTAGAAAGCCAGCCCGTAGTGCCTGCTACCACAGGTATTTTTGCTTGTAGAGCTTTACTAATGTTAGCAAAAGCACTCTCTGGAGTACTAAATTCTATTGCTATATCAACATTTTCAAAGGTATAGTTTTGAGTATTTTGATCTATTTTTAAAATGATTTCGTGTCCGCGTTCTGTCGCTATTTTTTCAATGGCTTGCCCCATTTTACCATATCCTAACAAGGCTATTTTCATAAAAAAATATTTTTTGAGTAATTAAGGGCAAAAATACTTATTTTTTATGAAAGAAGCATAATAAATTTTATTATTTTAAAGGTTTTTGAATAAGGATAATTTTTTACTATATAAT
>CALFOY010000182.1 GCA_937919265.1 uncultured Capnocytophaga sp.
ACAAATATATATTAAAATTTATTTTTTTACTTTTAGGATACTGAATTTATGAAATATATTTTTCCATCTATATTTTCTTATCCATTTACCTTCATTTTCTGTAACTAAATAGCTTTCTTTATTTTTACTTGCTTTAAAATATCCTTTGATATAATCAAAAAGAAGTGAAATACTCTTCTTCTTATAAGCTAATTTCATACTTGCTATCATACTTAATATAAATCCATATCGAATACGATAAAACATACCTCCTTGCATATATTTTGACTTATTACTATAAGTACTTGCTGTAGGTCTTAGGTGTTTTACAACTAAATTAGTATCTACTTTTACTTCCCAATGATTATATTGAGCCAAAAGTTCATCTATTGTATCCCACCCCATTGCTATTTTTAAACCTCCTATGTTATCAAAACAAGATTTTCTATAACTTTTTATACCTCCTCTTAGATGTTTATTACTTGTTAAGTTCTCTATAACCCAATTATTTCCTTTTTTTATACTACAAACACCTCCACACATACCTATAGTTGAGTTTTCTTCATAATATTTATTTATTTTCTCTATGTAATCATTAGGAAAAATGAGGTCAGCATCAAATTTACAAATAATATCCACATTTTCTAAGTATTTCAGCCCAGCATTGAAAGCCTGTACTATTTTCCCGCCTGGCATTCTTTCTTCTTGTGAATCTCTATATATAACTTTTATGATAGAGTATTTGTCTGCATAAAAAGATGAAATTTTTTGAGTATCATCTGTTGAATTATCATTTACTATAATGATTTGATGAGGTAAATAAGTTTGTTCTAATAAAGAATCTAATGTTTTTGGTAGGTAATCTGCTTCATTATGTGCAGGAATAATAATTCCGAAACGCATTTTTTCTATTTTTATAATTAATTTTATATTAAAGTAAAATTATTATGGGCTAATAATTCTTCTTTTTGCTTCTCAAAAGCTTCATTAAGTATAGCTTTTGTACATTTTTCATATAAAACTACTTTATACCCAAGTTCTAAAGCATCTTTTATTGAATAATATACACAATAATCAGCCGCTACTCCTACAAAATGTAATTCTTCTATATCCAATCCTCTTAAATAACCATCCAGCCCTGTACTTTTTAGCTTCTGATTATCAAAAAAAGCACTATAACTATCAATATCTGGATTAGTTCCTTTTCTGATAATAAGAGAAATAGGTTCTGTACGTAAAGTTGGGTAAAAATCTGCACCATTAGAGCCTTGAATACAATGAGGAGGCCATAATGTTTGGCTATATCCGTCTTTTTCTATAGTTTCAAAAGCTTTTTTATCATAATGATTTGTAAAAAAACTAAAATGTTTTGCAGGATGCCAATCCTGAGTAGCTACAACATATTCAAAGTTATCCATTAACTCATTGATATAGTCTATTATTTCGTTTGAATGAGCAACAGGAAGACTCCCTGTAATAAAATCATTCTGCATATCGATGATGACAAGTGCTTTTTTCATATTTTAATAAATTTATTTGATTTCGAATTGAATAGTTAGTCTTGTAGAAAGTTTAATAGGAGAAAATTCTGTTTCAAAATAATCATTATCATCAATATTTCCTATTCCTCTTACTTTAATTCCTTCAACGCTTCCTGAGAATGATTCTTTATTAGTGATATTTTCATAAATTTCTAAAGTAAGTACCTTCCCGATGGATTGCCCAACAGATTTCATTAGCGTTTCAGCATTATTCTTAGCTATTTTTAGAGCTTTTACTTTAAGAATTTCAACAATTTCATTTGCTTTTGAGTATTCTTTCTTATAAATAAATATATTTGTTATATCGTTTTGATTCAATTCATTTATAATTTTTATAGTTGTCTGAGCATCATATACTAACAAATCAAATATTTCACTCTTTAAAACTTTTGTATTGATAAATTTCTTGATAGAATTACTTGAAGTAGCGTCAATAGAGAGTTGTTTCTCTACATTGACACCTATTTTCTTCAATATATTTATCATTGTTTTATATTTTTCTTCAATAATATTTTTATTTTTAGTATCTTTTTCGTTCAAAGATATCTTTAAATAAATTCTATCAGGATTTACTAAGGTATCTACACTTATTTGAGACCTATAATAAGGAATTTCTGATAATTTTTCACTTTGTGAATAAGCAAATTGAGCTATTAGAACAAATAAAATGACTATTTTTCTCATAATGAATAATTTTTACATAAAAAAACATCAATTTTATATAGATACTTTACTATAAAATTGATGTTTTTTATTTATATATAATTAATAATATTATTTTTTCTAAATTATTTTACTGCAATACAAGATATTTCTACATTTACACCTTTAGGAAGCTTTGCTACTTGATATGTTTCTCTTGCTGGCGCTCCATCATTAGCAAAATAGCTACCATAAATTTCATTTACAACAGCAAATGTAGCAATATCTGCCAATAGAATTGTTGTTTTTACTACATCATTGAAAGAATATCCTGCTTGTTTTAGTATTGCAGAAATATTTTCCATTACTTGCTTTGTTTCAGGTTCTATTCCTCCGCTAACAACTTCATTTGTAGCAGGATTTACAGGTATTTGTCCTGAAACATACAATGTATTTCCTGCTAAAATAGCTTGGCTATATGGACCAATAGGTGCAGGAGCGTTTTCTGTTAAAATTACTTTTTTCATTATATGATTTTTTTTAATTACAAGTTTGTGATAATTTTTTAATAGTTGTATTTTATTATTATTTTTTGTATTTAATTTTTAAAAATTCTATCGTAAAGTTCTATCAGGCGCTTTATTTTTCTCCCATTTAAGGTCAGAAAGCATAGATGCTTTTATTCCAATGAAGAAATTCCAAGAATTTCTGTAACCAAATGGGGTAAAACTAAAAGACATACGAAAACTATTGAGGTCTCTCTCAAATCTGAGCTGTGTATATGTAATTCCTTTATCTTTAAGATCATAACCTGATGAAGCACCTATTCTCCACTTAGGAGTAAGATCTATATTCCCTGATACCATAAGAGAATTGGTGGTAATCATAGGGTTTCGATTATAATTACCATAGGAAAGTGAGTATGCTAAATTGATATCCCAAGGCATAGAAGCGTAATAATACTTTTTATTATCTTCTTTTGTAGACTCTTCATTAGTTTCTGTTTCTTCTTTTTGTAAATTAGTATCAAGAGCAGAGCCAAAAAGGTCATCAGCCCTCCCTCCAGACTGAGTATTATCTGAACTTTTGCTTTTCTTGAAGTTTTTACTTGAAAAAGCATAATTCATAGTCAAATTCGCATTAGTCAAACGGAAAAGACTTCCTCCATTATTGATATTAAATTTTTCCATTTGTCTTCCATTCTCATCAATACCATAAGGATTGAGTGTTGCACCAAAATTAACTCCTAATTTATTGTCAAAAAGTTGCGTTCCTCCCGTCATATTTAAAGAAGAGAATTGTTTTGTTATAAAATTATAACTTGAACTAAAATTTAAGCTATTTAAGAGCATTACTTTTTTAGGTTCTGTTGCTAAAGAATCTTTTGAACGCATCTTAGCTTCAAAAGTATTACTTATAGAAAAGCTCATATTATTAGACTCAGAACGTCCTGGAGAACCATAAATACCACCTTCAAAAGGGCTATAATCTCTTGTTGTTCCAAAAGCATCTGCAATATAATATTTATAATATTGATCAAAAGATGGAGTATATCCGTAGCTAACAGAAGGTCTCATCACGTGCCTAATAGCCTGTATTTTCTTATCTTTTCCGAAATTGAAAGTACCATAAATAGTAGTTCCTAACCCTGCTCCAAAATTATATGTCAAATATCTTGCAAAACCATTGATAGTATCTTTTTTTGCTATTGCTGTATTTTGATCGTAATTTTGATATTGAATGGTTCTAAACTGCCAAGTTTCATTTAAAGAGGAGTTTAAGTTAAAACTTACAAATTTCAATAACTTAAAATTTGTACTAATAGGAATAGAATGTCTTACCCCATTTAAAGCTCGGTCAAACATTTCCTTTCTAAAGAATAAATCCTCATTTATATCATACCTATTATCAGCTTGCATACTATAATTCAAATTTAAATTTTGAATTAAGCCCTTTTTAGCTGCGCCTCTTTTAACAAAAGGATAAATACGCTCCATACTTACCCGCATAGCAGGAAGTGTCATTTGTATATTTCTTGTATTCGTATTCTGAGAGTGAGAAGCTGTAAGCGACATATTTACAGAAGGATACGAAGGAAATGTACGAGAATATGAAATAGATGAAGATAATGTATTATTTAAGAAATTCGAAGAATTAAGCTGGCTATAAGAATCTCTATAATAAGTAGAACTTCCCAAATTGACAGATGCTGAAAAAGAGGACAACGGGCTTGATTTACTATCCTGAGAATGAGACCATTGTATATTATAAATAGAACTTCGGCTGTAATCAGGGAAACCTCGTTGGCTTTGTATCAAATTCTCATATCGTAAATTGAAATTTCCTGAATATTTATATTTTTTTCTATAATTAGAGGCTGTACGAATACCATAACTTCCATTTGTATAATAATCTCCTGTAACTGCCAAATCTAAATAATCATTAATAACAAAATAATATCCTCCATTTTGAAGATAATAACCTCTATCATTTACTTCTCCAAATGTAGGGAAAAGTAATCCAGAAGTACGAGAATCCGTCATTGGATAATATGCAAAAGGCAAAGCAATAGGGGTAGGTACATCTGCAATATACATATTACTAAAACCTGCTACAATTTTCTTTTTAGGAACAAATTTTGCCTTATAAACCAAGATATAATAATCAGGATCATCAAGGTCTTCAGCTGTTGTTATTTTTCCTTTTCTTAAAAAATAAGTAGAATCGTTTTCTTTTTTGATAGTTTCAGCCTTAACTTTATTTTCACTTTGTGTTGTATAAGCATTTTTTATAATTGCTCTTTTAGTAACATAATTAAACCTAATAGAGTCTGGTTCAATAAGTTGATCACCTTGCTTAAATTCTGGTGCTTGTACAAGCTCTCCTACGCTATCTTTTATTCGCCCTGCATACGCCTCTCTTTTTTCATAATTAATAACACTTGTACCTGCTTTTAGGTCTGTATCTGCATAAGAAATATTAGTTTTATTATAAAGTAAAATTTCTTTCTTAGTTTTGCTGATAACTACACAATCTTTGGCATGATACTTAACAATATCTGTAAGCATAGCGGTTTTCTTAGACAAAGTATCGCTAATACTGTCTTTGATAGTATCTTTTTTAGATAAAACAGGTTTATTTTTCAGAGTATCTTTTATTTTTTTAGTACTTTCTAACAGATGAGAAGTTTCTACTAAATTTGTTAAAAAATAAGACTTTTCCTTTTCTTTTTTCCAATCAGAAAAGGCTTTAGGGCGTGCAAAAATACCTATAATCCCTACCAAAACACTTAGAAAAAGTATATATTTTTTATTTATTTGCAAAATATGAATTAGATTATATAATTATTCAACATTTTTTTTTACCTTTGCCGTTTGAAAATCAAAGGATTAAGTTTTTTGTAAAACTTTAATTTTGAATGCCCAAACTTACGGATATTTTTTCGTATAACAAAAATAGAAATTACATTATTCTTTTTTTTATAGAAATTTTAATATAAATGAGATTTTTTAAGTACTACCTATTATTAATGGGATTGTATAGCACCTCATTACAAGCTCAAATCATTTTTACTGAAAGCCTTACCCCTGCAATTGACACAACAAAGGTGTGGCAGGGGAGCATTGCACCTGAAATAAATTTTAAAACAGAGAAAGACAATTTTTTTCAAGTGAAAAATAATACCAATGTGAGTATTCTGCTAAGTAATAAAAAGGCTTTTACACTTCTCAATCAGATAGAGATTACTACTATTGGCAATACTGTGAATGTGAGTAATGGTTTTATACATATTGAATACCGTTATTTAGCCAAACCAAGATGGGAAATATATCCTTTTACTGAAGCTGTATGGGTACCCAGTAGAGGATTGCTATTGCGTATTGCTTCAGGAGGGCAATCGCGTTATCACTTTGTGCAATCAGAGCATTTCGTTTGGACAGGAGGTATTGGTTTTTTTTATGAATATGAGAAGTGGAATATGGATGGCGTACCTAACCTTACAGTACCCAATGAAACACGTGAGCAGCAAACCATCAAAGTGCGTTTTGCAATGGGGTTAAAAGTAATCTTTACCGAAAAATGGAACTTCACTACTAGCGGCTACTTACATTCACGTTTAGACAGCAATGTAAAGAATCCGCGTTTTGCCTATAGTTTTGACCTCAAACATCACTTTACCGAACATTTTGGAGCATGGCTCTCTTATCAAGCAATCCAACACACTAAACCTATCTTCCCTATCAAAAAACTCTACGCTGTAGTAACAGGAGGCATTTTCTTTACGTGGTAAATCATTAATCTTTTGTTTTATTCTTCTTCGTTTGCCACACGATGCCCCCTACAAGCCATAACATTAATAATATAGCACCTACTAAACTGAGGTTGCTACCTGTTTTTACTATTTGAGGTTCAAATACAAAGCGTATTTCGTGTTTGCCTGCAGGTACTGAAAGTGCTCTCAAAGTGTAATCTACACGATAAATAGGCGCTTCTTTACCATCGATAGTAGCTTTCCAGCCGTGAGGGTAGTACATTTCGGAGAAAACTGCCAAACCATTGTGAAGATTGTTACTTTCGTATATCAGTTCGTCAGGACGTACATTCTTTAGTGTAATCACTGCAGTTGTATCGACGGTGTATTGTGCGGGGAGGGTTGTTTTCAAATCATTGGCTGTTGCCAAAGCTTCTTGAGCAGGTTTAAATTTCTCTAAAGCCTGCATTACCTCATCATCATTATTTTTTAAACTGAGTTGTTTTACAAACCACGCACTGCCTAAAGCATCATCATTATGTATGGGTTGCATTTGTCCTTCTTGGTTACGCAAAATTATATACTTCACGTTCAGCATATTGAGGATTTCCATATTGCCTTTAGCGATTTGGTAATCAAAAAGTTCCTGCAAGCGTTTGGGTTTAGCAGCGTGATAGCCTCCAATTGAATGGTGAAAATACGAAGTGCGTGCCCCATTGACACCCACTTGAGGTTCATAAACACGGAAATAACTCTTATCTTGCAGAATTGCTCTATCGGCAGCAGTTTCCTCGAAAGGATTTTCTATTTGGTATTTATCTACAAAACTATCTTTATTTACATAGCGTTTGGCTACCCCTCCCAAATCAAAGAAAAGCAAGACTAAAAGTGCAATTTGCATTCCCCTAAGTGGGATTTTTTTGTATTGATAGAGAAACAAAGCTAAAGCAGTAAGGAGGAAAAGCACTGTACTTCTCAACACATCGGCGGTATAGATGCTCTTGCGGTCTTCCACTATAGCTTGAAGTATTTGTTGGTTTGCATAGTAACCATCATTAGCACCTTGAAAATCTAAGAATCCTTTGGCTAACAAAAGTACTCCCATTAACCCTAAGCAAATATAAAGGGTATGAAGTAGGTATTTTTTGCGTTGTTCTTCTTCTGTTTTAAGGAATTGTTGCAGTCCGACGATTGCCAATATAGGCACACAGAGTTCCAAGAGCACTTGTATAGACGATACGGCTCTGAACTTGTTGTAGAGCGGAAAATAGTCAATCATAAAATCGGTAAGAATACCGAAATTTTTACCCCACGAGAGTACGAGAGCCATTAATGAAGCTGCTAAGAGCCACCATTTGAGTCGGTTTTTCACTACAAAGAGAGCTAACACAAAGAGGAAGAACACTACTGCGCCTATATAGGCAGGAGCGGCTACCAAAGGTTGGTCACCCCAATAGGTAGGCAAATGTTGAGCTTGTTGTAAGGCTTGTTCAGGGGGTGCTCCCAATTGCAACAAAACTTCATAAGTATGAGAATCTTTACCTAAATCTTCACCGTTAGAGCCTCCTAACAAGCGAGGTACAATGAGATTCAACGATTCGGTGATACCATAACTATATTCGGTGATATAGTCGTGAGAAAGTCCGCTACTTTGTTTTTTAGGAGTTCCCTCAGGAGTAAAAGTAAGTGTAGATTTACTGCGCGTACTCCAATCGGCATATTCACTGGTAGTGAGTAGCAGGGTAGCATTGGCGAGCACGCTCACCACCACTGCCCCCACAAGTACAGCAGTTGCTTTTGCAAAATCATTGAGTTGTTTATCTTTAACAGCTTTATAGAGCAATCCAGCGCCTAAGAGCAGCACTAAAAGAAGTAGGTAGTACGTCATCTGGAAGTGGTTGGCAGAGAGTTCTAAAGCCAAAGCCACTGCTGTGAGCAAGCCTCCCCAAAGGTATTTCCGTTGAAAAACCATCAAGATACCCGCCAATACGGGGGCAAAATAAGCAATAGCGTGTGCTTTGGAGTTATGTCCTGCTCCTAAGATGATAATCAGGTAAGTAGAAAGCCCAAAAGCAATAGCCCCCAAGAAGGCATTTTTGTAATCTACTTTGAGCACCAAGAGCAAAATATAAAACCCTACGAAGTATAAAAAGAGGTAATCGGCAGGACGTGGCAAGAAGCGTAGTGTTCTATCCAATTGTTTTACAAGGTCGTTAGGGTACTGCGCTCCCAACTGATAGGTAGGCATACCACCAAAGGCACTATTCGTCCAATAGATTTCTTTGTTTTCTGTTTGGCGGTAGTCGTTGCGTTCTTTCGCCATACCCGTGTACTGAGCGATATCGCTTTGGAATATGCCTTTCCCCTGCAATACAGGGTAGAAAAAAGCGAGCGCAATGACTGCAAATAGCGCAATTATAACAATGTGGGGGGTAATTTTCTTTGCCATTGTGAATTAAATTTCTTCGTAATCGATATATTCGCCTACTTGCTTGGTAGCTTGAGGGTTTTTAGAATGAGGATTATTATTGATAATTGTTTGTTCTCCAGCTTTTCGCTGAGAGCGATTTTGCTGGTAAGCATTTTGTTGGTATTGATTTTGAGCGCGTTCAAATTCCTTTTGCATTCTCTGGCTCATTCGGTTAAGGAAAAAGCGCATTATAGAAGGAGCAAAAGCGCGCATAAGGATTCTTATCCCCAAGAATATCAATATAATAATCAGGATTGTTCGTATAAAACCTGTGAAAGAAGCTTCTGCCATCATTTCTATTTTTTTAGTTTCATTGGGGCAAAGGTAGAAAGAAATTAGCAAATTAGCAAATTTATAAATCTCAGTATATTTTTGTTCGTTATTCATTGTTAATTATCAATTATTTTCTACCTTTGCCACATCAAAATATAAAACGAAGAAATACAATGAATATCCAACAACTTACCGACCTTACTACGCAGGTGCGTAGAGATATCCTCAGAATGGTTCACAAAGTAAATTCAGGACACCCAGGAGGCTCTTTGGGCTGTGCCGAATTTCTCGTTTGCCTCTACAACGAGGTAATGGACATAAAACTTCCTTTTACAATGGACGGCAAAGACGAGGATTTATTTTTCCTCTCTAACGGACATATATCTCCCGTATTTTACAGCGTATTAGCCCGCCGTGGTTTCTTCCCTATAAGCGAACTGAATACTTTCCGCTTGCTCAACTCGCGCTTGCAAGGACACCCTACCCCTCACGAAGGTTTGGAAGGCGTACGCGTGGCTTCAGGCTCCTTAGGACAAGGACTTTCGGTAGCCATTGGGGCAGCACTTGCTAAAAAACTCAACGGCGACAAGCACCTTGTATATACTCTTCACGGCGATGGCGAACTACAAGAAGGACAAATATGGGAAGCCGCTATGTACGCAGGCGGTAAAGGGGTAGACAACCTCATCGCTACAGTTGATTACAACCACAAACAGATTGACGGTCCTACTGATGTTGTAATGCCTTTAGGTAACCTTCGCGCTAAATGGGAAGCCTTTGGTTGGCAGGTAATCGATATTGAAAAAGGCAACGATATTGCTTCTATCTTAAAAGGATTGGCAGATGCCAAAGCCTTAACCGGCAAAGGTAAACCCGTGTGTATCTTGCTCCACAGCGAAATGGGTAATGGCGTAGATTTTATGATGGGCACTCACGCTTGGCACGGCAAAGCTCCTAATGACGAGCAATTGGCTAAAGGTTTAGCACAGAATCCTGAAACGTTGGGCGA
>CALFOY010000183.1 GCA_937919265.1 uncultured Capnocytophaga sp.
AAGTAGCTGTTTGTTTAGGTTTTCAAGATTACTCACAGCTCACTCGTGATTATGGTGATAAGGAAAGTAAGGTAATACAAAATACTGTAGGGAATATCTTTAGCGGACAAGTAGTAGGGGAAACAGCTAAAACCCTTTCTGAACGTTTTGGAAAGGTATTGCAGAAAAGGCAATCTACTACTATCAACCGCAATGACACCTCTACCTCTATTTCCACGCAGTTGGATAGTTTGATTCCTGCCAGCAAAATATCCAATCTCACACAAGGAATGTTTGTAGGAGCTGTTTCTGATAATTTTGATGAGCGCATTGAGCAGAAGATATTCCACGCTCAGATAATAGTGGATAATGAGAAAGTAGCTGCTGAGACCAAAGCCTACCATAAAATACCTCAAATCCTCTCCTTTGAAGATGAAAACGGAGAAGACCAAATGCAACAGCAAATACAAGCCAATTACAAGCAAGTAAAAACTGACATTATCCAGCTTATTAGTGACGAGCTCACCCGTATTGAAAACGACCCTGAATTAGCACATTTGATTAGGAAAGAAGAGGAAAATTAGAAAAGATAATCTAATAACGTGTTTTCTACATAAACAAACATAGCATAACGTGAGTTCGATTTAAGCCACAACGAGCCTTTTTAGATCGACAATGTCTTCTTGATAATTAAAATAAGACCTTTTATCAAAGAAAAAATAAAGTATAATTACTGATAATAAGTTAGTTATGAAATTATCAAAAGAACGATGTCTTGTATGTTCTACTTGACAAATGTTTTTCAATTTGTCATTTACTGTTTCTATTAAAGTACGCCTTCTAAGTGTTATTTTAACGTGAGTTCGATATAAGAAAACGTTGATTTACAGTTAGATGTAGAGAATAATTACAATGTAATTCAACTTCAGATAAAAATCTATGGGATAATGTAATATAAAGAGACTTATCCAGTCCCTTTTTCGTATAAAGTTGTGAAATCCATTGGAGATTTGAATCTATATTTATTGATTATCAGATAATTGCTTAGGTCGAACTCACGTTATTTTATATTGTAAGAGCATCAAGCTATTTTTCATATTCTTTTTAATCTTAGTGATTAAATGTACCCCCATCAATAAATAGCTGTTCAAATAAATCTTTGCTGATATCCCTTATCTCCAAAGAGTTTTCCAAAGATTCTCTTATGTAAGTTCTTGTCAGAGAAAGGTTTACGATCATCTATGTTGGCTGATGTTATTATAAAATCAAGTATTTCACTTTTATCATTAATATTAGATGTAACTTAAATCCATAGAACCAGCCTAAAGAACATTGTCTTTTTTGGCTAATCCTTTGAATACTTCATGTTGTTTTTCACGTTTGATATAACACAAAGAAGAGATACCCGCTGACAACATAGAGTTGTAGAGGGTAGCAGCTTATTAGAAGCCATAGAAAAAGCCTTGCTACAAGAGACTCTTAAAGTGAGTGCGCTCTTGGAGAAGACGTTGCCTAAAACTGTGGAAAGTAAAATGGAGTTTGACATTAATATTTTTCTATAGAGTTTAGTTACATCAGTAAATAAACTTCTATTAATAAATTATTTCCTTTTTTCCACTGAATCCATCCTTTTTCATTAGTATTATTCTCATTTTGTATTTTGATCCAATCCTTTTTTACTTTTATCACATTGTATATTGTATTTATATCCTTTATCCTAATAATTTTAGATTTTTCAAAGGGTTCATTATGTAAAGGATTTATTCTCCAATTTAAGTTAGATATTCCTATGGTATTTCTTAGGAATTTTTCCCAAGATATAAATTTTGTTTGAGTTTTGGATACAAAATATATTTCTCCAGTAGCTGATAAAACTTTATAATAATCTTTCTGATCATCAAGACAAACAATATAAAAAATATTATTATAATCAGGTTTAAAAAATATAGGAACTATATATTTAGGACTATAAATATATTCATTTACATTTTTATTAAGTTTTGGATTTTTAATAGTTATAAATTGCTTTTCTACTTTTACCAAACCAATCCCAAGACTTTCGGTTTTATTGTAAAAGTTACAACTTAAATTTTCTTGTGAATCTCCTTTAGCATAGAAAAAGAAAAATGCACAAAATAAAAATACATTAAGTTTTATTCTCATATCTTTTTATCTTTTAAATCCTATGTGATAATGATCTTGATGTACAGCTGTAGCACCTCCATTAGTATATTTTACTCCTTTTTTATAGGCATAATTATATTCTTTTAAGAATCCCCAATCAACTGCAATTTTTAATATATTTTCTAATACTTCTAAAAAATCCTCCTCACTCCCATAATAATTCTTAGAAGCACTCCATAATTTTTTACCAATAGAATTATCTACACCTGGATAACGTATATCTATGTCACGTCCAGTTCTATGTGTTTTGTGTCCAATGTTTCTTTTATCATTTGCTGAAATATCATTATAATAAACTGTATATTCAGGCATTTCCTTTTTCAATGTATAAAGGAATCCTAAAAAACCTGCACATGCCTCTTCATTAATCCAATTATCTCCTCCAGATTCTCTTGTACCAAATCTTCCCCAGTTATCTCCCGTTTCTGGAAATGGTAATAGATCAAAATTATTAGCTTCTAAAGAAAAAATATTTCTCCTATCTGATTCAAGAACTATGTAAGTATATTTTTTACAATTTGGAACCTCTAATGTTTTTTCATAACAACCTTTATCAATATGTATTTCATAAATGTTTGTAGGTTCAGTGATTCTAAACCATTTTCCTTCTCCAAAGAAGCGATAAAAATAAGAATCTTTATATGCAAATTCTTTTATTAGTTTTAAAGAATATTCAGGATTAAAATCTCTAACTCCCCAAGTAAGTTGCATAAATATATTTAAAGGAGATAATTTTTCTAATATTTTCATTTTTATTTTATCCTGAGTATATAGCTCAACTTCTGCTATAGCCATATAAATAATTTCATTATTTTTAAGAGTAGTATCTATTTTTGTTTCTATTATATTTACTTCATTTCCATTTTGTTGTACATTAAAAACAAAATTTTCTTTAGTTCTGCTATCGCAATAGTACAGCTTTAATTTTAAATCTAAAAGAGTAGCAATCCTTTGAGGAACATTTACAACAATACAGACCTTTTGATAAAGACTTGCCTCATTCAATTTTTCATAAAGAACAGATTTTTCTTCTATTCTCTTTTTAGCAAAGAAAATATCAACAATAGGGTCTATTATTCCCAGTTGTGGTGCTTTTATAAGTAAATTTGCCATAATATTATTGTTTTTGTTGTGGGATTACTTTTAATCTTTCTTGTTGAATATTTTTATTAATTGTAAGATTTTTTAGTATATCATCTTTTAAAATTTGTCCTTCATATTCAAAATCTCTTGTATTATCTGATAGGTCAACATCAATTACCTGACCAATCATATTTTTACTTTCCAAAACTAAATATATTTCCTCTCCTATGATAGCTTCTTCAATCTTATCACCTTCTAAATTAGTATAATATATTTCAATAGTTTGTGATTTAGGTACATACTCTGGCAAAGGCATTCCTGTAGTATCTATATTTTTAGGAGCATTTATTTGTCCTGAGTCTATAAACTCTATTTTACCACTTTCAATAGGGGCATTGGCAGGAGGCATTTTGCCTGTACCCATAATAGTAGATTTCTTTATTAGAGCTAAGTTATCTTGAAATTTAACCGTTCCAACATCTTGCCATTGTGTTAGAGTCAATAGCTGAAATCCATCCATAAATGTAAAGTTAGCAGGGCTTTTTTCTATTTCAGTACCTATAGTTTTACTTTGGATGGTAGGGGTTTTATTTAAAACTTTAAAAGTACCTATATGAGGGCCAAACTTTACTTTAGCTCCATCTATTACAAAAAGCTGGTCTTGTTTAGATTTTAATTCTTTTTGTTGAGAAGCTTTTATAGGTTTCATTTCCTCACTTCCTTTGGATAATTCTCTTTCTATTTCACGTTTTTCTTGAATTTCAGGAGAAATTTTTCCAATAGCAATGATATCGGATTCTTCCCTTTCTTTTTCCTCTCGTATCTTATTATTTTTTTTTAAGTTTTCAATATATTTTTGTTTCTTATTGCCAAATAACCAACTCATAACTATTGTTTTTTCTTAATTAAAATTTCATACCTTAAATCTGTATCTATACAACTTGTCTCTTTTAGAGTATTGTCCTGATAGAATATAGACTGCATATTATCTTTTGCTTTCAAAAAGACACCATATACCGAATGTTGGTATACAAAATCTAACAATAAATCAGTATTATTAATAATTTTGTCAATTTGTTGAAAATATTCTTCAATGCAAACTCCTTTATTTTCAACAAGGAGTTCTGTTTTAAGCTTATTCCAATTTTCTTTTAAAGTATCTTGATTTCGTACTTTCTGAGACTTTATTTCAGTGCACTCAGTGTCATAATACTCTATTTCTAAGATAATTTCATTAAAAAGAAAAGAAATTGCTTTTTTAAACAAGGAAATATCTTCTTCATTTATTCCATAGTTATAATTTAAAGCTAAGAAATGAAATATTACTTTCTTTTCAAGAAAAAATTCCCTTATTCTTACGTTTCGAATATATTTACTTCCTGTTTTTATAAAGAAAGTAGTAAATGAATAGATATTGTTTTTACTTTTCATACTTCATTTTATTAGGCTGGAAACTCCCTTCTCTTTCTATCCTCATTAGGTTTATGAGGTTCTATAAAAGGTCCCGAACTTCCATAATGTGCTGATTGATGCAAATATTTATGACGAAGTTTTTTTAATAATCCCTGTTTTACTCCTGATTGGAAAGTCCAATCTTCTTTTACTTCATTATCTTTTTGTATGAAGTTTTTTATCTCTTCATTACTTTTTATTCCTTCTAATGTTTGAGAAAGTACTTTAAAAGTTGTCTCATCTAGATGTTTTTTCACCTCTTTTAAAATATCATCTTCTATTTTATATAAATCTTTGATTTCTTTGAACAAAATATATTCTTCTTCAATTAAAAAAGATGCATATTTACACATCCATAACAAAGGGAGATAGCTATATTCTCCTTTTAGATTTCTTGTACCTATAAGTTCATTTTGCTTGGGCCAATAATTATCATCCAACTTTAATTCTTCTTTTGAATACCATCCTTCATTAATCAATTGTTGTTTAAGTTTATCTAATTTTTCAAGATGTGTTAGATTTTGTCCGAGTATTACCTCTTCTGAATGAACTTGGTCGCAGTCATAGCTTCCCCCTACATCAGAATGAGCTCCTGGCAAATTTTTCTCAATTGCTTTGGGACGGGATAATCGAGTTAGGGAGAAGTATTTACGAATTTCGTCCAATGCTGTAAAATGAATTGCTAACATTGGATTACCAATCTCATTTAAATGTAATAAATGGACATATTTCTCAAAATTAGTATCAATATTATAACGGACAGGATTAAAAGAAACAACAGTATCATAAAGCCCAACAAAGCGGATATTGATTTTTTTTACTAATTTATTCAATCCTGCTTCTTTTAAAGCCATTTGTAGGTAGCTTTCTTCTACATTTGTTAAAATGGTTTTTGTAGTAAAAGTATTTCCTACTGGCACAGATACTACTTTTACTTTAAGATGTTTGTTATTTGATACTTGATACAAAAAGTGCCTTGCTGCTGTTGCTCCACGACTAAAACCAAATACATCAAGGGTTAAAATAAGATTTTTGTTTTTTGTTTCCCTATAGTGTTCTTTTATTACTTTTATTAATTCCTCACTTCCTTTTCTTATTTTTTTAAGGAGACCTTTTTCTCCATCAGCATGTGAAATACCAGGGAGATCACTATCTTTTAGCAAATCTCCTGTTCCTACACCTTCTATATAAATAGCATATTTTTTTCTATTGGATTTAAGGTATATTTTTGCTATATTGGTAAGGTCATTCTCGTAACTTGTATTATCTTTATAGTTGTCGTATGCAGTTTTAAGCTCATTACGTGTGTACTTATGCTCACTATCTTTTTTTTCAGGATACTCTTTTTCAATACGTTCTTTTTCTTTTTTCTCTCGCTCACTTAATCCTTTTTTATCTTTATAAATCACATATTTGCGAGCATCTGTATTGTATAAATTATTAGCTGTACCATCGAAAAATAATCCTATTTTCAATTCTGATTCTCCTGTTTGTGATTCTTCAGAAAAAGAGCCACTATTATATACATACACTTTTCCCATAGTTATTCATTTTTTTATAATTACCATTCATCATCTTCAGATATATAAAAACTACCATTGCAAAACCATTCGTTACGTTCTCCTACTTTTAGGTGAGCATTTATATCTGTTTTTTCTTGATTCACTTCTACAATAAGTTCTCCTGCCTTATCTTCTTGCCCCTTAAATGCTTTCTCAAAAACATCCATTGCTTCTTTTACATTGAACTTGATAGAAGCTTTATAAATAATGCCTTTTTCATCATAAAATTTAATATATACAACAAAGGGTACTGACCTTTGAGCAATGGTTGTGTATCGAAATTTTTCAGGGATACTATATTTTTCTATTTGATTTTCACCCCATATTCTTTCGCCAAATAATTCTTCTATTTCACGATTAAGACCTTGGTAATAATAAGAGTGAATGAATTTTGTTCTGTCTTTGGTAATAAGAGTCATTTTCCAAGGATAACGTTTTCTAAAGGTATCCCATAATCCATAAGGAATCTTAAGAATATCATCTTCTTTAACAGAACTTTCAGTAACAGGTGTACCGCATTCATTGTGTTTCATCGATATTTTCTTCTTAGGCATACCTAATTTTATAGCATAATCTCTATTTTCTATAGTATGCTCATCCAAAACAACATCTCCTGTTCTTTTATAATATTGACTTGCTTCTTCTTTAGTTACAAAATGAATGTCTTTTGTCTTTTTTGCTTGGTAACGCCCTACTTCTACAACCCTGCCATAGTTGTGTAACCAAACAAAAACCACTCCTCCTGGAGCTAAACCTACAGATATATTATACTCTTCTATTTTTGGAGCAGTATCATTCTCATTAAGAGAAAGAGTATACACCTTATCTTTTAAAAGTTCTGCTATCTTAACGCTGTCTAACGGCTGATCTTCTAAGAGATATTCACATTTTTCTACATACGAAAGCCAAGAAACATCCAAGTGAGTAGGGATACCTTTAGCTTCACCTTCTTCGGCATTTTTAAAAAGACCTGGTGTTCCATTACTTATTGAAAAAAGGGGAAAAGGACAATCGTTTTCAAATATAAAATTTGAACTTGTTCCAAATTTACTAGCTCCATCTTTTCCATATACTACCCCGCGATAAACTCTTATAGGATATCCTGATACAGGTTTTACATAAGCGACCCAATGATATTTTTTATTCATATTTTCTTTTTCTTTACAAGAAGTTAATGATGAAAGTAAAACTAATATGGTTATGATTATATTTTTCACTGCTATTTTTTACCTTTTTTATATTTATTATAGTAACATTTCCTTCACGGGCTTGGTGGAAAGTCTCAGCTGTACTCTCTAATAATATTCTTAGGAGCACTTACATTGATATTTCCTTGTCCATCCATAAGGTAAGTATTACCACTGGGGTCTTCTATCTCAGTAGTAATACTCCTGATATTGTTAGAAATTTGTTAGAATGTTACATCTTCAAAAGTTGAACTTTTTTTTATAAAAGTAACTGTATTATTTCCCATATTTGTACTTTTTAAATGCGTTTTTTCAAAACTATTATCTAAGGATATTGTTTTTTGGGTCTCTTCCATAGATTTAACATTCGCTTCTGTAATTGAAAAAGAGAAACTATTAGGATTTGTAGATAAACGCTCTTTAAAAAAAGATATATCAGCGTAATTTTCGCCTTTTTTGTATGCTTTTTTTGTGATACTTACTATTCCTTTTTCATCATAAATATAGAAAACTAACCACTTTTCAAAGCCGTCGGCTTGTTGTTTTTGTGTAACTAAAACAGCTTTTAATATTTTGTAGTTGAATCTATATTTACTTTTCGAGCTTACTAAAAATAAATCTTCTAAGAGGAAATAATCCCCTAAACAATCATCTAAGAAATCTAATATTTCACTAATATCTTTTTGCTCTAAAATTTTAGTTTTCAGAAAATTATAGTATTGCTTTTCCAAAAAATATACATCTTTTTTGTTTACTTCTATTTTATATTTCGAATCAAAGAATTTTAGATTTAATGTTGAGTCATCAACAAATAATGTGGCATTATTATTTTTGGTTATTAGATGTAATTTACAAGAATTATAACTACTTGCATCAGTATAAGCATTATACGACAACGCCTCTTTCCCCTTTTCATATACAAATTGATGAAAAATGGGGAAAGCTACACTATCTTGAGGAATATTATTTTCCCCTTCTATAGTATATTTATCATAAAGCATCCTAAAACGTAATTCTTCCTTTTGAGAATATGCATAAAAGCAACTCAACAATAGTATAAAATATAATTTTTTCATTCCTTTATTTTTTTGATAATTTCCAAAAAATACTTTTGCCTGCTGTTATTGTAGCTATAATTCCATAAATTGTTTTTACTCCTGTTTCATAGTAAAAATCACCTGTTTTCCAATTATCTTTATCTTTGAATACAGCTTCTGGGATTTCATATTTTAATTTATTTTCATATATTGTCTTTTTCCCTTTTTTTCTCTCATTGACAAAATGTGTATGAGTTCCAGAGTCATTCTCTGTATTGTGACAGTATTTTTCCTCTTCAGAATATATACCAGTATCAGGCAGTGCTCCCAAAAACTCATCGTAAATTATTTTGGGAATTTTTATAAATTTATATTCTTTAAATTTATTATGCCCTTTTTTATTGTAAGGATTATTTTCCGATAATCCCCAATCAAGAAAATCTCTTCCATCCCAAAACTCAGCTCCATTAGTAATATCTTCTTCCCCTGTCAAAACACAAATAACTGCTTTTCGTGCAAGTTTATTTCTGTTACTATTTCCATAGTCCAATTTTGATTTATCTCGAACACGAGAATATCCTGTTGATAAAAGTTTTTTCCATTTTTGTTCTGTTTTCTTACTCCGATTGTAACTAGCAAAAGCTACGCATTTTAGCTCTTTTATATTTATTGTTGCTTCCTGTCTAACAACAAAACAAATATATCGAAAATCATCATCGGAAATTTCAATTTCATTTTCTCTTAATAGATTATCCTTCAAATTTATCAAACTCCATTTTCCTTTTTCTTTGGCTTTGTCATATTCAATTTGAGTTGTAAGATATATTTTTTCACTATACTCTTTTCCTCCCAAAAATTCTCCTTCTTTGGTATAATATATATATTCAATATCTTCACTCTGTTCTTCTGAAGGTTTATCTCCTAACTTACCAAACAAAGTTTTAACACTTTGTCCACCTCCTGTATGTATGGTTGTTTTAGAAAGTTTTTTAAGAATATCTGTTAGTTTTGCTACCTCAGATATATTTACCTTTGTATCACTACTACCTAATAATTTTGCCACTTGTGCACTATGAATAGTAACATTTCCTTCACGAGCTTGGTGGAAAGTCTCAGCTGTGCTCTCTAATAATTTTCCTGATATTTCAACGCCTTTGTCTCCTTTTATCTCTTGAGAATAATTATTACTACTAAAGTCATAATCATTAAGTACTTCTAATTTATGATTATTTTGTACAGTAGTAAACAAATCGTTCCCTATTTCCATAATACAATTAGTTCCCGCTTTGATATTTACATTTTCTCCCGCTGAGAAGCTAATGTTTTTAGGAGCACTTACATTGATATTTCCTTGTCCATCCATTAGGTAGGTATTACCACTAGGATCTTCTATAAACACGCTACCTTCCCCATCATTGAGAATAATTTTAGTACCTGAGCGGGTGTGTATCACTTTCTTGTCGTTGCCTGCTGTATGGTATTTACTAAACTCCTTGCCGTTGTAGTTGCTTCCTACCACAAAGGGGCGTTCGGCATTTTGGTCTTCAAAGTCTACCCATACTTCTTCGCCTATTTCGGGGATAAAGTAAAAGCCTTTGCCACCTCCTGCGTGGGGTTGGACTACTCGTATCCAAGGGGTTTTGGTTTGATGTTTTTCTTGCCAAATAAACTGTACACGCA
>CALFOY010000184.1 GCA_937919265.1 uncultured Capnocytophaga sp.
ATAAATAAGTATTTTTGTATATTTGCGCCAAATATTTAGCTTGAGTATTTTATTAAAAATAAGGAAAAATAAAATAGTTGTATTTTTTTGTAAAAAATTATAAAACAAACTATTAAGCCTTATAATTTATTTAATGTATAAAATTAATTCATTGTATAATGAAAAAAATTGACAAAGAAGTTTACCTAAAATGGTATGAAGACATGCTCTTTTGGAGAAAGTTTGAAGACAAACTTGCTGCAGTGTATATACAGCAAAAAGTACGTGGTTTCTTGCACTTATATAATGGACAAGAAGCTATTGTAGCTGGTTGTATGCATGCTATTGATCCTACAAAAGATAGAATGATTACAGCTTACCGAAACCATGTGCATCCTATTGCACTTGGTGTTGATCCTCGCCGAATAATGGCAGAACTATACGGAAAAGATACAGGAACTTCACACGGATTGGGTGGTTCTATGCATATTTTTTCAAAAGAACATCGTTTTTATGGAGGGCACGGTATTGTTGGTGGGCAAATCCCATTAGGAGCAGGGCTTGCTTTTGCTGACAAATATAATGAAACAGGAGCTGTAACTCTTACATTTATGGGAGATGGAGCTACAAGACAAGGTTCTCTACACGAAACATTCAATTTAGCTATGAATTGGAAGTTGCCTGTAGTTTTCATTTGTGAAAATAACCATTATGCAATGGGTACTTCTGTAGAAAGAACTGCAAACCACCCTGATATATGGAAATTAGGTTTAGGATATGAAATGCCTTGTGAGCCAGTAGATGGGATGAATCCTGTTTCAGTAGCAGAAAAAGTATTTGAAGCTGTTGAAAGAGCAAGAAGAGGAGATGGTCCTACTTTCTTGGATATTCGTACATATCGTTATCGTGGTCACTCTATGTCAGATGCTCAACACTATCGTACTAAAGAAGAAGTAGAAGAATACAAGAAAATAGATCCTATTACTCAAGTACTTGATGTGATCAAAGCTAAAAAATATGCGACAGATGCAGAAATAGAAGCTATAGATGAAAGAGTGAAAGACTTGGTTGCAGAGTGTGAAAAATTTGCTGAAGAATCTCCATTCCCTCAAAAGAATGTAATGTATGATGTAGTATACGAACAAGAAAATTATCCTTTTTTACCTCATAAATTATAAAAAAAATGGCAGAAATAGTAAATATGCCGCGATTAAGCGACACAATGGAAGAAGGAGTCGTTGCTAAATGGCTCAAAAAAGTAGGTGATACTGTAAAAGAAGGTGATATTTTAGCAGAAATAGAAACCGATAAAGCAACAATGGAGTTTGAATCATTCCATTCAGGTACATTATTATATATTGGTTTAAAAGAAGGAGAAACTGCTCCTGTTGATACACTTTTAGCCATAATAGGTAAACAAGGTGAAGATATTTCTGGATTATTATCAGGAGGCACACCAAGTGAAGCTAAAACAGAAACTGCACCTGAGGTAGCTTCAAAACCTGAAACAACTTCTGTATCAGTACCTACTGGTGTTGAGGTAGTTACAATGCCTCGTTTGAGTGATACAATGACAGAAGGAACTGTAGCTTCTTGGCTTAAAAAAGTAGGCGATGCTGTAAAAGAAGGTGATATTTTAGCAGAAATAGAAACCGATAAAGCAACAATGGAATTTGAATCATTCTATTCAGGTACATTATTGTATATTGGTATAAATGCAGGAGAGTCTGCTCCAATAGATTCTCTTTTAGCTATTATAGGACCTGCAGGAACAGATGTAAATACTATTCTTCCAGCACTTAAAAATGGAGCTTCTGTTTCAGCTTCTAAAGAAGAAAATAAAGCAGAGGCACCTAAACAAGCTACAGCTATTTCTGAACCTGTTGTAACAGAATCAAATGGAGGAAGAGTTTTTGCTTCTCCTTTAGCTAAAAAAATAGCACAAGAAAAAGGAATTAATCTTTCTCAAATAAAAGGAACAGGAGAGAATGGACGTATAACCCGTAAGGATGTTGAAGGCTTTACTCCATCAGCAGTTGCTCAGGTAGCAGCTCCTTCAAATACAGAAAAAACAGCTTCACCTGTGGCTACATTTATTCCTTCAGGAGTTGAGTCTGTAGAAGAAGTTAAAAATTCGCAAATGCGTAAAACAATAGCTAAACGATTATCAGAGTCTAAATTTACAGCTCCTCACTATTATTTAGCTATTGAGATAGATATGGAAAATGCTATGGCTTCTCGTGTGCAAATTAATAATTTGCCAGATACCAAAGTTTCTTTCAATGATATGGTAGTTAAGGCTTGTGCTATGGCTCTGAAAAAACATCCACAAGTAAATACTTCTTGGAAAAATGATGTTACAGTTTATAATCATCATATTCATATAGGTGTAGCAGTGGCTATTGAAGATGGTTTGGTTGTACCTGTTCTTAAATTCGCAGATGGTTTAAGTCTTACACAAATTGGAGCACAGGTAAAAGATTTGGCAGGAAAAGCTCGTAATAAAAAATTAACTCCTGCAGAAATGGAAGGAAGTACATTTACAGTTTCCAATTTGGGTATGTTTGGAGTAGAAGAATTTACTTCAATAATTAATCAGCCTAACTCTGCTATTTTGTCTGTTGGAGCTATTATTGAAAAACCAGTAGTAAAAAATGGACAAATAGTTGTAGGACATACTATGCGAGTTACTTTGGCTTGTGACCATAGAACAATTGATGGAGCAACAGGAGCTCAATTCTTGCAAACACTTAAAGCTTATGTAGAAAATCCTGTTACTATGTTAGCATAGATATTCATTTGTAATTATTTATATTTGTTAAAAAAACTCTTTCTTTTTAGGAAGAGTTTTTTATTTTTTAAACATTTTATTTATATAAAAATTTGTATATTGTGCCCTATTTAATTACTTTATTAATATATTGTAAATCAATAAATTAATATCTTATAAAAAGAATTATTTTCCTAAAAAAATGAGAAAAATATTTTTAGCAATTTTATCAGGGTGTTTATTGGCTATTTCGTGGCCAACTTATGGTTTTACTATAAGTATATTTTTTGCTTTTGTTCCTTTGTTATTGATTGAATATCAGTTAAGAAATGCAAAAAATAGTTACATTTTTTTTCTTTCTTATCTTTCTTTTTTGATTTGGAATGGTTTTACAACTTGGTGGATATGGAAATCAACAATAGTAGGCGCTTTATTTGCAATTTTTGTAAATAGTTTGTTAATGACTATTACTTTTATGCTTTATCATATTGTGGCAAAGCGTACAACTGCTAAAATATCATCTATATTTTTAATAACACTATGGATTTCTTTTGAAAAGTTCCATCAAAATTGGGATTTTTCTTGGCCTTGGCTTAATTTAGGAAATGTATTTTCTGAAAAAATTAAATGGGTACAGTGGTACGAATATACAGGAATTTTTGGAGGTACTTTTTGGATATGGATAGTTAATATTTTGATATTTTTTAGTATTTTATCATTTATAGAAGATAAAAATAAAAAAGAAATTTCTTTAAAAATTTTAAGAATTCCGAGTCTCATTCTTGTACCGATAATGTTTTCTTATGTTATCTATTATACTTATCAAGAGGAAGGAACTCCTACGGAAGTAGTTGTTTTACAGCCTAATATAGATCCATATAATGAAAAATATTCATTAAAAAATCAACAAATTATAAATCTTATAATAGATTTAACAAAAGATAAAGTTACAAAGAATACTCAATTTGTAATAACTCCTGAAACAGTTTTTGCAGAAACATTTCCTTTGGATAAAATAAAAGATGAAATAAGAGAATTATATCTATCCTCTTCGTCGGCAGCGTCAGATGTGTATAAGAGACAGGAGCATCTTTATATCAACTTATTACGGATAAAAAAGCTATAAATTTCCAAAGTAATTATATATCAGAACGAGATTTTTGGTTAAATTATTATAACTCTGCATTTTTAGTAAATAACAAAGATGATATTTCTCTTCATCATAAATCGAAGTTGGTTGTAGGTGTTGAAAATATGCCTTTTCAAAGTATTCTAAAACCTATTTTAGGAGATATTATGATTAATTTAGGAGGCACAGTATCTGTTTTAACGACACAACCAGAGCCTAGTGTTTTCAAAAGTAATGAAAATCAGAAAGTTGCCCCTGTTATTTGTTATGAGTCAATTTATGGAGAGTATGTAACTAAATATGTTAAAAATGGGGCTCAATTTTTAGGAATATTAACTAATGATGCTTGGTGGGGAAATACGCAAGGGCATAAACAGTTGTTGAGTTATACTCGGTTGCGAGCTATTGAAACTCGAAAAAGTATAGCCAGAAGTGCTAATACAGGAATATCAGCATTTATTGACCAGAAAGGAAATATTATACAAAGTATTGATTATCAGAAAAAAGGAAGTTTATCTGGAGTCGTTTTACTTAATGATAAACAAACTATTTATACGAAATATGGAGATTATATTGCGCGGATCAGTATTTTTATTTCTATTGGTATTTTTTTAACATCTGTTTTAAGAAAAAGAAGTGAAGTTTAAATTTTTATAAAATTTACTTAAATATTTATGAGGAAATTATTTTTACCTTTTATAATTATATTAGGAACAATATCTCTTTTAGGAAGACTTTTTTATTTACAAATATTATCTAAAGACCAGTCTGTCAATGATATAAATAAAGATTTAGCTTTACAAATAGAGTATGATTATCCACAAAGAGGTTATATTTATGATAGAAATGGTAAGCTATTGGTTTCTAATCAATTAGCTTATGATGTTATGGTTGTTCCACGTGAGGTTAAGTCTTTGGATACTTTGGAATTTTGTAATTTATTAGGTATTGAAAAAGAACGTTTTATAGAAATTCTTGATAAGGCAAAAAATTATTCTATGCGAAAACCTTCTGTTTTTGTTAGTCAACTCTCAAAAGAAGAATATGCGCCATTGCAAGAAAAATTGAGAAAATATCAAGGGTTTTACATCCAAAAACGTTCACTTCGTAATTACGAGACTCATTGTGCGGGAAATGTTTTGGGGTATATCAGTGAGGTAAATGATTGGGAATTGAAGAATAATCCTTATTATTTATCAGGTGAAATTATTGGAAGACAGGGGGTTGAGAAACAATATGAAGATTTTTTGAGAGGAAAAAAAGGAGTCCGTTATTTGCAAAAAGATAAATATAATAGGGTGATAGGTTCTTATAAAAATGGAGCTTATGACACTTTGCCCATTGCTGGTCAGTCACTTCAATTGACAATAGATGAAGAGTTGCAAGCCTATGGAGAGCTATTGATGCAACATAAACGAGGTAGTATTGTAGCGATAGAACCCAAAACAGGGGAAATATTAACTTTAGTTTCTTCTCCATCGTATGACCCTAATTTGCTTGTAGGAAGGAAACGTTCTGAAAATTATAATATTTTATATAATGATTCATTAGCTAAACCTTTGTTTGATAGGGCTTTACTTGCTGAATATCCTCCTGGTTCTACTTTTAAGGCACTTACAGGGCTTATTGGACTGGAAGAACAGGTAATGACTCCTCAATCTTTGGTCTCTTGTGCAGGAGGTTATCATTATGGCTCTAGGGTGATGAAGTGTCACGCTCATAGTTCTCCCACAGATATGCTTCACGCTATTGCTACTTCGTGTAATGCTTATTTTGCTCACGAATATCGTAAAATTGTAGAAAAATATCCTACTCCTGCACTTGGGATAGACGCTTGGAATAACCACTTGAAGAGTTTTGGCTTAGGTCAATTTCTTGGAAGTGATTTTCCAATAGGAAGAAAAGGCTATGTGCCTGATTCTAAGTTTTATAATAGACAATATGGAGAAAATAGATGGGGAGCAACTTATAATATTTCTAATGGAATAGGGCAGGGAGAGGTATTGGTTACTCCTTTACAATTGGCTAATGTTATGGCAGCTATTGCTAATAAAGGCTATTATTATACACCTCATATTGTTAAAAAAATTGATGAAAAAGTAACTCCTTTTACAGAATATACAACTCCTAAACATACAACTATTGAAGAAAAGTATTTTGCTCCTGTAATACAAGGTATGAATCTTGCTTATACAGACGGAACTGCAAGAGGAACTAAAATAGACAGTATCAATATAGCTGCAAAAACAGGAACTGCTGAAAATTATACTCGGATAAATGGAGTACGAATGAAACTAACAGACCATTCTATATTTGTAGCTTTTGCTCCTATTGAAGACCCTAAAATAGTAGTAGCTGTTTTTGTTGAAAATGGTTCTTTTGGGGCACGTATAGCCGGTCCTGTTACTTCTTTAATCATTGAAAAATACCTAAAAGGAGAAGTAAAAAGAAAAGAATTAGAAAAACAAATGCTCGAAAAAAGCTTAGAAGAAGAGTATGAAAGACCTTATAAATTATTAAAAAATAAAGTTGTAGCAAAAACAGAATAGTATGTTAAAAAATTTAGATTGGCTTAGTGTATTTTTATATTTAGCTTTGGTAAGTATTGGGTGGATTTGTATTTATGCAACAAATTATAATCCTGAGACGGCAAACTTATTAGATTTTTCTCAACACGCTACCAAACAATTATTTTTTGTAGGAACAAGCCTTATTTTAATACTTTTATTACTTTCTATTGAACCAAGATTTTATGAGAATTTTTCTGATATTTTCTATGTTGTATCAATTATTTTGCTACTTGGACTTTTTGCCTTTGGGAAAACAATCAATGGAGCAAAAGCTTGGTACGGAATAGGTTCAATAACTATTCAGCCTGCTGAGTTTGCCAAAGCAACTACTGCTTTACTCTTTGCTAAACAACTTAGCAATATACAGATGGATATCCGAAATTTTAAAGATTTAATAAGGATATTAGTTATTATAGTGGTGCCTTGTGGTTTGATAATTCTTCAACCAGACCCAGGAAGTACCCTCGTTTATGGCTCTTTTATATTTGCTCTTAATAGAGAAGGGATGCCTCCTATTTTTTTATTCCTGATTATTTTATTCATAAGCCTTTTTATTACAACGTTAAAACTCGGAGTAGGTTCTACTATTGTTTTATTTTTATTCTTTGTACTAATTTATGGCTACTTAGTAAAAAGGAAAACTAAGCGGATACCTTTTAAAAATATGGCGGTATTGATGGCTATTTGTTTGGTAGTAAGTTATTCTACAGACTTCGTTTTTTATAAAGTTTTTAAGCAACACCATAGAGATAGGTTTAGTCTTTGGCTTCGTTTGGATAATGATATAACTAATAATGCAGAGCTACGACGTACAGTGGCGTATAATAGCATCCAATCTGAATCTGCTATAGCTTCCGGAGGTATTACAGGGAAAGGTTTTTTGGAAGGAACTCGTACTAAAGGGGGATTCGTGCCTGAACAGCATACAGATTATATATTCACTACTTTAGGTGAAGAATGGGGTTTCTACGGAACAACTCTTGTAACTCTACTTTTTATGGTTCTCTGCATACGAGTTTGGTTTTTGGCTGAGAGGCAAAAAAGTAAATTTTACCGAATTTATGGTTATTGTGTCGCCTCTATATTCTTTGTCCATTTCTTCGTAAATATAGGTATGGTAATAGGGATAATGCCTACCATAGGAATACCATTACCATTTTTTAGCTATGGAGGTTCTGGGCTCTGGGGTTTTACAATGTTGTTATTTATTTTTCTCCGTTTTGATGCCGATAAATCAAAACATTAGTTATTTATAACACTTATACATTGACTCTATATAAAATAAAAAAAGAAGATGTCCTGTATAGCGAGTATAGGTTAAAATTTTAAAAAGTAATATAAAAATATGATTGATATAGAAGAAGACTTTGAACAGGGTGATGAATTGTATGAACATTATAACTTTAAGGCAGGAAAAGGTCAAGAACCTTTGCGTGTGGATAAGTTTTTGATGAATTTTGTTGAGAATGCTACACGAAACAAAATACAACAAGCCGCAAAACAAGGAAATATATTTGTAAATGGTCAAGTAGTAAAGTCTAACCATAGAGTAAAGGCAAATGATGAAGTTAAGGTAATGTTTTCACACCCACCACACGAATATTTGCTAACTCCAGAAAACATACCATTAGATATTGTTTATGAAGACGATAGTTTAATTATAGTAAATAAGCCCGCTGGACTTGTTGTGCATCCAGGACACGGAAATTATAGTGGCACGCTCATTAATGGGTTGTTACATCATTTTTCTCAACTGCCCAATAATAGCAGTGGGCGACCTGGCTTGGTTCATCGGATAGATAAGGATACAAGTGGCTTGTTGGTAGTAGCAAAAACAGAACACGCAATGACTGAATTATCTAAACAATTTTTCTTTAAAACTACTGAAAGAGAATATATTGCACTAGTTTGGGGAAATCTTAGTCAGGATGAAGGTACAATAATAGGCAATATAGGTAGGCATCCAAAGAATAGATTACAAATGGCGGTGTTTCCTGATGGTAGTGTTGGAAAAGAAGCCATTACACATTATAAGGTTTTAGAAAGATTTGATTATGTTACTTTGGTTTCTTGTAGGTTAGAAACAGGCAGAACCCACCAAATTAGAGCGCATTTTACACATCTTGGGCATCCTTTGTTTAATGACGAACGTTATGGTGGAGATAAAATTTGTAAAGGAGTTACTTCATCAAAATACAAACAATTCGTAGAAAATTGCTTTAAGTTATTACCAAGACAAGCCTTACACGCTAAAACTTTAGGAGTAGAACACCCTGAAACAGGAAAATTCTTACGTTTTGATACTGAAATTCCGAGTGATATTCAACTTTGTGTGGAAAAATGGCGGAATTATATAAAAAACCGAGATGAATAATAGCTCTCACTATAATAATTTCCAAGAAATAATAACAAAAAGTAGCTATAATTTTTGTGTATTTAAAATCATTATTCATAGTTGCATTATATGAATAAATTTCTTACTTTTGCAATCTAAAAATAGTATATTATGTCAATAGAAAAGATAAAATGTCTTATAATAGGCTCAGGTCCAGCAGGATATACAGCCGCAATTTATGCTTCAAGAGCTAACCTTAATCCTGTATTATATCAGGGAGAGCAACCAGGAGGCCAGCTTACAACAACTAATGAAGTAGAAAACTTCCCTGGCTATCCAGAAGGAATTACAGGAACAGAAATGATGCAACAATTAGAGCAACAAGCTCGCCGTTTTGATGCCGACATACGTACAGGTTGGGTTACTAAAGTTGATTTTTCCTCAAAACCTCTCAAAGTATGGGTAGAAGATAAAGAAATTCATACAGATTCTGTAATTATTTCGACAGGGGCTTCAGCAAAATACTTAGGCTTAGAGTCTGAAAAACATTATCTACAAACAGGAGGCGGGGTTTCTGCTTGTGCTGTTTGCGATGGTTTTTTTTACAGAAATCAAGATGTAGCTATTGTTGGAGCAGGGGACACTGCTTGTGAAGAAGCGCTTTACCTTTCTAAAATCTGTAAAAAAGTAACAATGTTGGTTCGTAAAAATGATTTCAGAGCCTCAAAAATTATGGCTCAACGAGTGATAAATACGCCAAACATTGAAGTTCTTTATAATACTGAAACACAAGAAATTTTAGGAGATGGACAGTTGGTTTCTGCTGTGAAAGTTATCAATAATGAAACTAAAGAGGTAAAAGAAATTCCTATTTCTGGATTTTTCGTAGCAATAGGACATACACCAAATACAAGTATTTTTGCTCAATATCTTACTTTAGATAATGAAGGATATATACAAAATGTACCGGGTTCTACTCGTACAAATGTTGAAGGGGTATTTGTAGCTGGAGATGCTGCTGATAGAAACTATCGCCAAGCTATCATTGCTGCAGGAAGTGGAGCTATGGCTGCCTTAGATGCAGAAAGATATTTAGCTTCGTTAGAAAATTAATAATAATGGAAGTACAAATTAATCCAAGCTGGAAACCTTATTTGAAAGAAGAGTTTGAGAAAGAATATTTTCAAAAATTAATAGATTTTGTAAAACAAGAATATCAAACCCATACTTGTTTTCCAAAAGGGAAACAGATTTTTTCAGCTTTTGATTTTTGTCCAATAGAAAACCTAAAAGTTGTTCTTTTAGGGCAAGACCCTTATCACGGAGATAACCAAGCTAACGGACTTTGTTTTTCAGTAAATGATGGTATTGCTCATCCTCCTTCATTAGTTAATATTTTTAGAGAAATAGAAACAGATTTAGGAATTCCATATCCACAAAGTGGAAACTTAGAACGTTGGGCAAAACAAGGAGTTTTATTGCTTAATGCTACTTTAACAGTAAGAAAAGGAGAAGCTGGTAGCCACCAGAATAGAGGTTGGGAGACTTTTACCGATGCAGTAATTAAAATAATATCACAAAATTGTAATCGTGTTGTATTTTTATTGTGGGGAGGCTATGCCAAGAAAAAAGCAAGTTTAATAGATGCTTCAAAACATTGTATTTTGAGTTCAGGTCATCCATCTCCTTTAAGTGCTAATAGAGGTTATTGGTTTGGTAATAAGCATTTTAGCCAAGTAAATACTTACTTAAAGTCTATAGATAAAGCACCTATTGTTTGGTAAAAAATCACGATGATAATTATCAGAAAATAGATTAAAAATAAAATAGTATTTAATGTTTTTTATTGCAAAAAAATAAATATCTTTGCAATCTAATTAAAAAGAAAAGTTATGTATCCACCAGAATTAGTAGCTCCAATGATAGAAGAGCTTACTCGTGAAGGATTTGAAGAGCTAAAAACTGTAGAAGCTGTAGATAATGCCATAAAAAGAAGTGGAACAACCCTTGTAGTGGTTAATTCTGTTTGTGGTTGTGCGGCTCGTAATGCTCGTCCAAGTGTTATTCAAAGTTTAGCAAATGATAAAAAACCAGATTATTTAGTAACTGTATTTGCTGGCGTTGATAGAGAGGCAACTCAAAGAATGCGTGAATATATGTTACCATTTCCGCCTTCTTCTCCAAGTATTGCCATTTTTAAAGATGGAGAGCTTATGCATATGCTTGAGCGTCATCATATAGAAGGGCGATTGGCTGAGATTATTGCTGAGAATTTGAAAGAAGCTTACAACCAACTTTGCTAAGATTTCAGGAACTAAAAGCTACCCTTTTCGGGTAGCTTTATTTATTTTAGCATATATTAAAATAATAAATAATGATAAAGAAAATAATAAAATTTATAAAAATACTTTCCTTAACTATCTTCTTATGGCAATGTGCCCGTATAGGTACTCCAACAGGTGGGGATAAAGATATTACTCCGCCTAAGGTATTAAAGATTACTCCACCTTCTGGTACTACTAACTTCACAGGAAATCGTATTCGAATATATTTTGATGAATTGGTAATCCTCAAAGATGTAAGGAAACAGCTCATCATTTCTCCTCCGCTTAATTATTTCCCAGATATATCTCCTGCTGGGAATGCTGCTAAGTATCTAGATATAAAAATTACAGATACCTTAAAGCCTAATACAACTTATACTTTCAACTTTGGAAAGAGCATACAAGATAATAATGAGGGAAATCCACTTAATTTCTTTAGTTATGTTTTTTCTACGGGTAATACTATAGATTCTCTTTCTGTAAAAGGGAAAATAAAGGACGCTATCGCTGCAAAGCCTGATAACTTCGTAAATGTAATGCTCTATGAAGTATCTGAAAAATTTTCGGATTCTATTATTTACAAGGAAAAACCTACTTATATTGTTAATACCTTGGATAGTTTGGACACTTTCGAAATAAAAAACGTTAGAGCAGGAAAATATATGCTTGTTGCAATGAAAGACAAAGCAAGCAACTATCTTTTTGACCAAAAACAAGACAAAATAGGTTTCAACCCCCATTTTATTGAAGTACCTACCGATACTATTTATGAAATCTCTCTTTTTAAAGAAATACCTAATAACCATACTTCTCGCCCCTTTCAATCAGGGGAAAGTCGTATAAGTATAGGCTATGAGGGGGAGAAAGATAGCATAAGGCTAAAAATGCTTCCTCCGTTACCAGCTGATTTTAAATATACCCTTACCAAAGATAGAGAAAAGGATACATTAAACTTATGGATATCCCCAAAAATATCTGATTCTTTGAAGTTCATTGTTAGAAATCAAAAAATAGATACGGTTAAAATCAATTTCAGAAAAATGAAGCCTGAAGAGTGGTTACTTTCTTCTAAATCGAATGATATTTCGCCTACATTACAAGAGGTTGTTTTTACCTCAAATGTTCCTATTGAGGTTTTTAATGAGAAAATGATACACATCAGAGCAAAAGACTCCTCTTTAGTGAGTTTTACAACCGAAATTGACCCTAATAAGTTAGATGTTAAGCTAAAAGTACCCATAAAATCTGGTGAAAAGTACAAAATGATAACTTATCCGGAGGCTTTCATTAACTTTTTTGGAGAAAAAAATGATACTTTACAGTCTTCTATAACAGGCAAAGCTATTGAAGAATTTGCTTCTTTGAAGCTAAAAATAAGTAAAGCCTTTGAGTTTCCTATACTTATAGAACTAACGAATGAAAAAGGTACAAAAGTAGAGTATTCTAAGTACTTAGAACACAAAACAGATACCTATCATTTTGAAGCAATAAAGCCTCAGAAATATCGATTGCGTATTATTGAGGATAAAAATAAGAACCAAAAATGGGATACTGGTAATTACCTGAAAAAAGTTCAACCTGAAAGAGTTTATTATCTTCCAAAAGAAATAGAACTTAGAGCCAATTGGGATATTGAGCAAGATATTATTCCTTAAAATAAAAGATTATGAATATAGTTAAAGAATTAGATGAGCTTGTAAAACAGCAAATTATTGACCAAGCTACAGCCCAACGTATCAAAGAATACGCTGAGAATAAAAAAACTGATTTTACTTACCATAGATTATTGGCGGTATTCGGTACATTAGGGGCTTTACTTGTAGGTTTAGGGATTATTATCCTTTTAGCTCATAATTGGGATTTTATACCAAGGTGGCTAAAAACATTTATCTCTTTTATTCCATTATTATTAGGGCAATTAGCTTGCGGATACTTACTATTTAAGAAAACTTTGAAGCCTTGGTATGCTGAGGCGGTTTCTGTTTTCACTAGTTTATCAGTAGGTTTAACAATAGCTATGGTTCATCAAGTATATAACCTGCCAGAGAATAGTTTATCTAGCTTTATAATGCTTTGGACCGTGCTAGCTTTACCTACGGCATATCTAATGAAGTCAAGAGCTACGGTTATTTTATATATGATTGGAGTGATAAGTCTTTGTTTTTTGGGTATTGAAGAAGTATCTACTTATTGGATATCAATAGGGCAGTTTATTCTCATTTTACCTTTCTTCATAAGACAAGTAAGACAGCCTAATAAAAGTTTGGTTACCAATATTTTTCATTTTCTTGTAGCAATTTATGTTTCATCGGCTTTTATTATCTTATTGTATCACCTAAATCATTTACAAGATTTTTCAATATATATTATTTTATTAGCTGGTATATTTATAGTCATAGGGAAATACTTAGAGAAACAAACTTATTATAATATTTATAAGCTATTAGGAATATTTACAATAGTTATTTTCTTCTTTAGTGCATCTCTCTATATGCGAGTAGAGCCTAATAGTATTTATAAGTTCATAAAAATAGGAGGTATGTTTGCTTTATATGCTGCAAGCCTCGTAAAATATTTTGTTTTAGATAAGAAAAAAGCAGATATTATCCTATTCTATCCTATTGTTTATATCTTGTGTTATATTTTGAAAGTATATATATTCTATGATTTGGCTATTTTTATCATTGGAGTATGGTATGTATCGAAGGGGCTTAAGTCTGAAAGGTTTTTGCTTGTGAATTTTGGTCTTTTAACCATCTCTATCGAAATAGGATATAGATTCTTTGACTCTTCATTGTCTTTCATTATCAAGGGGATTGTATTTATATTATTAGGAGTAGGCTTCTTCGTAACAAATGGTATAATTTTAAAATCTAGAAAAAATGGCTAAGAAATATTTAATACTCGCTTTTGCTCTTATGGTAGGGGTTCAGCTTTTATTTCCCCTAAAAATGATTATTGAAAGAGAGATAATTATAACTAAAGGGCAGACTTTTTTATTCAAAATACGTCCTATTGATCCTTATGATGCCTTTCGAGGTAGATATGTATCTATTAATTATGAAGAAAATCCGATATATATACCAGAATCTATAAATGATAATAAAGAAGGTGATGAACTATATGTAACATTAAAGGCTGATAATATGGGTAGGGTAGTTTTTGATGAGGTTTATAAGGACAAACCAACCGATAACGACATATACCTAAAAACAAATATGTACGGAATGACATATAGTAGGTTTACTAATATAGAAATGTGGGATAACCGTTATTATATGAATGAATATAAAGCTCCAATAGCAGATATGATAAACTTAGAGGGATATGCACAAGTAGCCGTATATAAAGGTAAAACTGTTTTGAAGGGAATACTTATAGAGGGAATGCCTATTGAAAAATACATAGACAAAGTATTAGAAGAACAAAAAAGAATAAAAGAATAATAGCTATACCATAAACTAATAAAACTCCTATTTAATAAAAAATAGGAGTTTTATTTTTGTCTTTATATTAGCTTATTATTTTTCAGGCTGTGTTGCTTTTTTGTTAGCAAGTACCTGTGCTAGTCTTTGCTTATTGGCATTCATTGTATCATTCACTAATTTATTAAATAGGTTGATAAAATTAGTTGTTTCAGTAGATGAATTTATAATATGGCTAGCATATGCATATCTTAAAATGTCCTTATATAAAACATCAGTTTCTTTTCTTATCTTATTCACATTGATAATAATTGTACTAATCTGGCTTTCTGCACGTGTATTTATCATTTCTTGATATTCTTTGTTTATATCTTTCAATGAAGATACTGCGTGCTGTATGCCTAAAGTAGTCAAATGAGCCATTATGTGAGGCTTTTCTAAATCTTTTACTAAAGCATCAACCGCTTGTGACTTCTGTCTAGAAGGCAAGTTACTAACTCCTTTATAATTTTTGAATTCAAGGCTAAGAGTTTGTGCAGATTCTTTATGCGCTTGTAAGGAACTTTTCTTTGCTATCTTAAAAGAAGAAAGCAAGTAAGAGAGTAATTCATTTCTTTTCTTATCTAAAAGGTTAATTTTTTCAGATTCTTTACTTGAACGGCTTTGTCTAGAAGCCTCTGTAAGTAGCTCTAAATTTTTAGAAAGTGAAGTAATTAACTCTTCTTTTACTCCCAATTTTTCAGCAGTTATTGTTTCTAATAATTTTAATATACTTTTGGTATATTGAGCATATTCATCGTTATTAAGTTTCGATGTGCTCGGTAACGAAATGTCAATTTTAAAATTCATAAGATATTTTTTATGTTAAATGTTCATTGTGCAAATACTGTCTCTTATACACATCTCCGAGCCCAC
>CALFOY010000185.1 GCA_937919265.1 uncultured Capnocytophaga sp.
ATTTTATTATAAGAAAAAGTTTAAACAACTTCAGAAAAAGTAAACCATTAAGCATATGAAAATAAAATTAAAAATTATTCCTTTAATAGGAATTGAGATCAATGATTCAAAGATTACTTTTGGTAGTAACATTAATGAAATTATCAAAATACTTGGTGAGCCTGATTACAAGAATGAACGTCAACTTTATTATGATACTCTTGAATTTAGGATGGATTTTGATAATGACAAAAATTTAAAATTTGTAGAATTACAAGGTCCTGAAACAGAGAAAATTAATCCAGAAATATATGGAATAAATCCTTTTGAGATTGAAGCAAATGAATTGATAACAATCTTAGAAGAAAAGGATAGCGATATTGATGTTTCAGAGAAACCTTATTGTTATTGTTTTCGAGAAATATCTATAGGAGTTTGGAGGGATACCACACCAGAAAATATTTTAAAATCTATTCCCGAAAATGTCTCTAAAGAGGAAGAATGTATTTGGCAGGAGGAATTAAATAAAGCTAAACATTTTTGGACAATAGGTGCAGGAGTAAAGGGATATTACAAACTATCCTGAACTTTAACAGATTTGTAATTTTAGAAGTAGAATAATCGCTTTAGTATTAGTAATTTTGATATTCCTTCAAAATATATGACACTTTTTATATGAGTTTTTATCCGATACTTTAGGGCGTGATTGGGAAGAAATTATCAGCAGTGGAGAGAACCTCCATCGCCACTATGCACCGCTTCCTGATGAGAAAGAACTCACTGATATACCTTTGGAAACCACAGCACTTTACCTATTTTTGAAAAAAAATAGAGGACGAGGCTAATATGCCCTTGTCTTTGTAATTCTGTAAAGTACGCTTGTTAATCCCCAACAGCAGACACACTTCTTGAGCATCTAACCACTTTTCTTTCTCTTTTCCTATGGGATAGGCACTGATAAACTGCTGTAAGTTATCTGTAAGGGCTGATAATTCATCAAAAGCTTCTTGAAATACCTCTTTTTCTATCACTAATACTTCCATTGTTACTACTTTGCTATGATTTTAAGTACAAAGGTAAGGTGTAAGCACAGAAAAACCTCTCAGCTGGTAGTCTTTGGCAGTGAGAGGTTAGGGGTGGCTTTAACTTTATTGTTTAGATAAAATCTTCTGGGTATTCTTTTTCATACTCATCCCATTCTTTAAGAATTTCTTTATCTGTGATTTCAGGGCGTGGTAGATAAGTATTATATCCATATTTATCTATTGTTTTGATAAGTTTGCCCGTATCATCAGAAATAAAATATGAAAATAAGTTCTCTTGTTCAAATAATTTTGAAACAGCTATTACTATCCAGCACTGTCGTTCAGTATCATATATAGCTTCCTCTATAGTGTGATTTAGCTTTGTATTATATTCTTTTTCTATACGAGCTTTTATCTGCTTTGCAATATCTGTTATTTCTTGTTCAGTATGTTTCATTATTTAAATAAAATCTTCTGGGTGTTCTTTCTCATATTCATCCCATTCTTTAAGAATTTCTTTTTCTTCTTCTGTATATTCTTCAGGGAGATAGGTATCATACCCATCTTTATCTAATGTTTTAATTAGTTCTCCTGTTTTATCTGAAATATGATAGAAAAAAGACTCTTTTTCTCCCAATAATTCATAAGAACCTATCGCAATCCAATATTGATCTTCTTCATCATATACAGCCCCAATGATAGTATGGTCTAACTTTGTATTATACTCTTTTTCTATACGAGCTTTTATCTGCTTTGCAATATCTGTTATCTCTTGTGCTGTGTGTATCATTTCTTAAATAAAATCTTCTGGGTGTTCTTTTTCATATTCATCCCATTCTTTAAGGTTTTCCTTTTCTTCTTCTGTATATTTTTCAGGGAGATAGGAGTCATATCCATAACCATCTAATGTCCTAATTAGTTCTCCTGTTTTATCTGAAATGTGATAGAAAAAATAATCCTCTTCTCCAAAAAGATCAAACACAGCTGTAACTATCCATACCTTTTCCTCTTGACTATACCTTGCTCGTTTTATAGTATGCTCTAAGTTGATACTATATTTTTTTTCTATTTTTTCCTTGATGATTTGGGTTATTTCTAATATTTCTTGTGCTGAATGATTCATAATAATATCTTTTTATTTTAGTTTTTTTGCTATTTCTTTTATATGTTCTTCTCTCACTTTATCTAAATATTTTCTTGCTCCTGATATTTGATAATCCGTTAACTGTTCTTTGTGATTCTTCATTAGTTCATCATAGACATACTCCTCTTTCTCTAATCTTGATTGTGCTTTGTATTTTTCATCTCCCAATTTATAATGCTGTCTTGCATGGTAACTCTCATGTAAAACATAATACCTCTTAGCAGGTTTTTTATTAATATAAATTGTTTTTGTTTCTCGATTATATCCAGCTGGTTTACCTCGAAGCTGTTTAAACTTTTTCCTATAATAAAATAAAAGTTCTATTAAAATCACCAATACTGAAACTAAAATCTCTTTCTTCCAAAATAATTTCAAAATTCTCATCAATAGAATTCTTTACTATTTTGGTTTCATTCTTTAGCTTTTGCACCAGCAGCTCCAAATCTATAGCTCCTTCCATAGTGGATCAGTCCATTTTATATAATGTTTTCCCTACTTGATAGGAGAAAATATCACCTTCTATGGCTAGATTTTCAATAGGTATTAAAGTTTCATCACTATAAGGGGTTTTGTCGAGCATTACCTCCCCCTTTTAGTAAATGAAAGACCTCTTCACCAAAATTGATGTTTAACCAACCAAATTTTGGGGTATTTTCTAATTCTATAATACTTGCTTTTTTCTTTATGGTTCTCATTGTAGTTTTATTTAAAATGGGAATGATAATATTTAAAAATAGTATCAATATGGTAAAAATCTTCTAAATTACTTTCATTATAACCTTGCTGCTTTAAATCAATCTGTATTTTTCTCAGCAATTGTAACCAATAAGCAATAAAAACCTCTCTTTTAATATGAATTGTATCATTAGGAGTGTTCAGCTCAGGTAAAAGATGCTTTTTGTGTTTTAAAGCTGTCCAATAAGCACTAATGTAAAGCGTATCATTGTAGGGTTTTATTATCCATTCTGCCATAAACACACTACTCCCCCAATGCACCCTTGTTGAGGATAAAGGTTGTTCATACATATCGTATAGCATTTTGATAATATCCCAATAAATATCGGCAACCTCATCGTGCATTTCTAAACCCAAAACCACCCCATTCCATATCATACATAAGTTAGACGATTTGTTTTTAGGATAGATAGTTTGCAAAGCTTCACTTACAGTACTATCCTCAACATCTCGTTTGTGTAATCCTTTAGCAGGAAAAGACTTTATAGAAAATAATTCTTTCATAAATTAATGACTATTTGTATTTAAATTTGTATTTCCTGTTCTAATAGGTTCTGCAGTTTCATCTATAGGAAATCCATGAAATGTACCATTTCCATTGTTCCTTAATCTATAATGAGTTGCAGGATATTGCACTATCTCATCTATACTTCCTCCTGAATGAAATACTACACTTTTAGAATCTGCATTTACAGGAAAATCTTGAAAAACTCCAACTTCAAGAGTTTCAGCTAAACTTCCTGCAATCTCTAAATCTTTTTTACTACCCCATTTACCATAAGAGATACCTTCTTTATTGGCATATATTTGAGCATCTTTATCTGTTACTTTAATGCCATGTTTTTTACCTCTTAAGTAACCATTTTCAGGTTTTAAATCCAACCCAAACACATCCACTTGTATGTTGCTGTCAAATACATAGGCATAGATGTTAGGATTATTCCCTGCCAACCTTATTGGGTCTTGGCTAATATAAGTTCCAGAATCAGGTGAGTAATAACGGAAATGGTTGTAAGCTAACCCAATCTCCTCATCATAATACTGTCCTTGATATAAGAAAGGAATAA
>CALFOY010000186.1 GCA_937919265.1 uncultured Capnocytophaga sp.
TCATACACTATTATGTGTGTGTGCAATACCTTAGAGGAAGTAAGAAAAATAGAACTTTTCCAGAATATAGAACCCTATATAAAGGGAAATTACTACTATTTCCTATCTTCTTTAGAAGACGAAGTTTTATTAGATTTCGTTCAAACTCCACAAGGGGCTTATATGATAGAAGGTATCCAGCTGATGTGTAAAGATAATCCTTTGGAGATGTCTTTTCAAATACTTTGGTCGGTATACAAGGCTGGGTATATTCCTCTTAATGAGGGTGTTTTTATACAAAGAATGTATGACCTCAATTGGTTTAAGGCAGAAGAGCATCTTACTAAATACCTATTGAAACGCCCTGAAACAGTTATTCTTTTCCCTTCTGTACCTGCGTATATCCAAGATACTATATTTACTACAGAAGAATGGAAAAAAATATATCATACCCTAAACAAAAAAGGATATTTCACTAACAAAAATGCGATTCTCCACGCTTTTATCGAAGCCCTGCTCAACCCTTGGAAGAAAACTGTGTTGGATATGTATTGCCGTTGGATAGAAACCCTCGAACCCTCCCACCAAGAGCTTTTATCTAACCAACACACCCTTTTTGCCCTGCTCAGTAGTGATAAGACATCGGTGGTGAACTTTGTGATGAAACTCATCAAAGAGATATCCAGCGAAAAGGGCTTTGATTTCCAATCCTTTGCCGATAACTTTGTCCTGTGTTTTGCTACCCAAAAAATCGCCAAATCACAACTCATAGGGGTAGAAATCTTAGAAAAATACTACCAAAAGCAAGCCCCTACCAATCCCGACTACCGCGAGCAATTAGCGGTACTCTTCACCGTCCCCAATGCCAAACTCCAAGAGAAAGTCGCCAGTCTCCTCACCACCTATTTCAGTGGAGAGGGCTTAGCAGAAGTCGTAACACCCTATCAGGATTACCTAAAAGGCAAAGCCCAAGACCTCCTTGCAACTCTAAGTCCATCGGAATCATCCGCCCCATCCGACTTGTCCGATAGGTCAGCCTCGTCCGAGAACTCCCAAACTGCCTGTGTGGCTCACACCTCCCAAACTGCCTGTGCGGCTCGCACTCCTCGCACTTGGGACGATCTGCTCTTCCTCATTGGTGATTGTATCCGTGAGCGCTCTCCCCTTGTCTTAGATCTTTTCTTTGAGGGATTGAACCAGTTGCAAGCACAAATCTCTGCGGATTACCCAGAGCAGGTAAAGCCCTATCTCAAACAGTTACTCTCTAATGAAAGGGCTGTTACATCACTATTCTATCAGTTTTTAGACTCGTGGTGTAGCCAAAGCCCTATCCCTCTTGTTTATAATACCAATAAGGAATGGAATGAATTACAAGAACTCTATAAAGAAAAAAAATACTCACAAGCCGAGAAGTTCAACAAACTAAGAGAAATACACGTAAGTGCTAATAAAGCGAAGAAGATCTTTCCTTTTTTCTTCAATAAGATAGCATCTACTCTACAAAAGCTCAAAGAGAAAGACACGTTGCCATTTATCAGCACCCCCACTCACGCTCCGTTTTATATAGAACCGCTTACCTTTTTAGAGCGCATTATTCAATATGAAAAAGCAGGTAAAACCCCTATGCAAGAGGATGTCATCATAGGGCTCAACCGACTGCTCCCCACCGAGATTACAGAAGTACAAAAGCAATTAGCTCTTTCCCTTACAGGCGATTATACTCCTGCCTTACAATATTACTTTGAGGTAAGCAAAACCATCACCATAACCGATGCTACACGAGTACTCTGGGGGCAAGTCTTACGTCTGAAAGATATTGATGGGGTATTCCCTGAATTGGAAATCCCACAGAAACCCAACTTACAGGGCTTGGTGCGTCCGTTTTATCTGAAATACGAAGTAGAACTTACCAAAATCAACGGTGTAGAACGAAATAAAATCATTTTGGAAGACAATTGGGATAAAAAACATAGTACTTATTCGTACTATAATGAACTCGGAGCCAATTATTACAATGTATCGCCGATGGGCAAGGTAATAGATGAGGACATTGACTATGAGCTCAGCCTAAACCCTCGCTATATTGATGGTTGGCTGTGCAAATACCTGCTTACTTATACCCAAGGGATGGATAGGGAAAGCCTCTCAGAAGCTACCCGTGTGATGAGTCTGATCCTTGAGCACCACTTGCCGATCTATCACGGCGGTTGGCTGATGGTCGCTACTTGTCTTTTAGCCGAAAGAAAACCCTTGCGCGAGCTGGCTACTGAGTATATCCTTCTAAGCCTGCAAAGAGAGGAAACACTCTCCTACCTCGCCGAAGCTATCGGAACGCTCTTAGCTCATAAGTACGCCCCTATCGCCCGCTTTGTAGAGTTTTTGGATCTTCCTACCCGCAACCCCAAAGTAAAGGCTTTCCAAAAAGCGGTAGTAGAAGCCTATTTACCTTTGGCTGAAAAACAAGAAAAGAAACCGACGAATCACAAGAAGTTGGTTAGTTGGTAATTTTATAATAGATAAATAAGCAAATTAACTTTATGGCAAAGAAAAATGCAAAAACCCTCAAATTCGAGGCATTAGACAAAGAACTACAAAACTTATTATACAGCCGTGACAACTCTAAACTGATTTCAGTACTCAAAGAGGGAAAAAATCCACTACACTTAGAACAACTCTCCCAGTTAGATGTGAAGAGTTGTAAGAATTTAGGATTTCCTGTACTATGGTCGCTATATGAAAATGATTTTATCCCATTTGAGGAAGATTTTTTAATAGAAAAGCTATGTGATGCTTTGTTTCTAATGAGCAAACACAAAGAAATAGAGAGTTTTATACTTAAAAGACCAGTCATTGCAGAAAAACTTTGCACAAAATTACCTTTTTATCTTAGTGATAAGTTTTCTACTAATACTTTCCTATACGACAATTTGCTTATATTAGCAAAAAAAGAATACTTTAAAGATACCCAAGTACTCGCTAACTTGTTAGAGGTATTGCTCAGTCCACTAAAAACTAGTACTGCCAACAGCTACTGTCACTTTATTGAAGACTTCAACCCTACAACAGAAGAGCTCCTTCCTTCTCAGCAAACCCTTTTTGGCCTACTCAGTAGCGACAAGACCTCGGTAGTGAATTTTGTGATGAAGCTCATCAAGCAAATAGCCGACGAAAAAGTCTTTGATTTCCAAACTTTTGCCGATAACTTTGCGCTGTGTTTTACCACCCAAAAGATAGCCAAATCTCAACTCATTGGCTTAAATATCTTAGAAAAATACTATAAAAAGCAAGCCCCTACCAATCCCGACTACCGCGAGCAATT
>CALFOY010000187.1 GCA_937919265.1 uncultured Capnocytophaga sp.
ATCATGCATAGAATATATTTTAGTAATAAAAATAACCTTAAGATTATAGGTAAATTATTTCAAAGTAGTAATTTCCGTTTGGAAATTATATATAAAATATATTTTATCAATAAAAATAACCTTAGGATTATAGGTAAATTATTTTAAAGTAGTAATTTCCGTTTGGAAATTATGCATAAAATATATTTTAGTGATAAAAATAGCCTTAGGATTATAGGGAAATTATTTTTTAGGTTTGTCCTTAGAGTTGAGAAACCATCTTAATAAAAGGTAAAGCCCTATACTTAGAGAGCTTATAGGGAGTAAAGAGATTTGGAATGTGTAAAAAATACTTTCTTTACAAGAATAAGTGCTCCAATTAGCTTCATATTCTATAAAAATTTCATAGTTACAAATAGTCCAAAATATAATTAGTAGAATAATATGAATAACTATATGAAAGTCAATCTTTTGTAATAGTTGTTTAATGAAAGATAAAATAATGAAAAGAACAGTAAAAAGAGAAAATATAAATGCTCTTTCATATAAGTGAGTGCTTAAATCTAATGATGAATTATTGTTTGCATAGTCTTTTGTAGCCCAAATGATTTCTAATAAAGTAGCTACAAAGGTAGAAAAGCATATGAAAGTTATTTTTTTCCAGTGCCAAATATTAGTAGATTTTTTTTGTTTGGTCATTTGTTATAGGCAATATAAAATAAAGCTCCTTCAATATATATATTAAAAGAGCTAAGTTATAGTTTACATTCGTTGTATCCAGTGTTCAGGGTTGAGTTTGGTAGTGTTTTTATATACAAAGAACTTCATTTCGGTCTTGCCTTCTGAGTCAGTAAATATTTTACCCAAAGGTGTTTTGGTTTGTACTTGTTGACCTTTACTTACATATACTTCAGTAAGATTGTAGTATATGGTAATGAAGTTTCCGTGTCGTATTTGTACCGCTTTATTGCCTCCTGGCACAGCTATGATAGCAGATACTTCCCCTTCAAAAACAGAGCGGGCATCTTCACCTTTTTGTGTAACGATAGAAATACCGCTGTTGTTGTGTTGTACTTGTGGGTAAATAGGGTCACTATACATACCGAATCCTTGTGACTTATATCCACGAGCTACTGGCCAAATAAGTTTTCCTTTATTTGTTTCAAAGTTAGCTGAAATAGTTTTCCCCTCTGGAGTAAGGCTAAAGGTATGGGTTTCTTCTTTCTCAGAGCTTGTTGTAGAGCTAGCAGTGGAGGCTTTACCTGCTTCTGCTTTCTCTTTTTCGGCTTTTTCTTTAGCCGCTTTCTTAGCTTTGGCATTGGCTTCTGCTATGGCAATACGGATAAGTCTTTCAATTTCTTTATCAATTTGGTTAGCTTGAGCTTGCTTTTTACGTATTTCAGCTTCATAATGGCTTTCTTTCTTCTTAATAGATGCCACTAGCGCCTCTTGTTGTTTCTTTTCATTAGATAAAAGTTCTTGTTCGTGTTTGTTTTCTTCTAAAACACGTGCTTTTTGTTGTTGTTGGGTGGTAAGGGTGTCGTTTATTTGTTGAAGTTTTTCATTTTTTAGTTGTATTTCTTGGCTTTTTTTCTTACGATGGTTGCTATATTGCTGTATATATTTAAGTCTTTTATACCCTTGAACAAAGCTTTCTGAAGAAAGAATAAACATTATTTGGTTTCTGCCAGATCGGTTCTTGTAAGATTGACGTATTACCTCTCCATATTCTTTTTTTAGGGTAGAAAGTTCCTTTTGTAATGAGGCTATATTTTTTGTATTTTCCTTTATTTGACTATTTAAGAAGTTTGCTTGTTGGTTGATGAGCTTTATAAGCTCTGTGCGAGTATTAATTTTTTCATTAATCTCTTGTATTTGAGTAATAACAGACTTCCGCTCTTGTGCTTGTTTGGTTCTCAAGGCGGACATTTCTTGTATTTGTTCTAATAGGGCTTTTTTTCTGTTTTCTAGTTCTTTTTGTTTTTTATTTTGAGAAAAAACATTCCCGAAGGCACAAAAAAGAAGTAAAAATAAAGCAATTCTTGTCATTATTCAATAGTTAAAAGTTTATACCCCGAAGGAACTTTATACGGGAAATTATGTTTTTGATTGAATTGTAAGTTTTTGTATTCTATCTCGATGGTAGTTTGTTGGTTTTCACTTTTTGAAATCAATTTGAGTATAGCAGGCATTATTTGTTCTTCTACCTCTTGATATTGATATTCAGCTGAAAGAAATATATTTTCTTTATTTTCAGTGATTTGTGTTTTTTCTATTCGAAATTTTGGGTTAAGGGCAAATTCTACTTGCATTCCTCCTTCTGAAAAAACTCCTGTATAATTATTTTCTTTTACTTCAATTTGTAAAGAATTTGGAGAAATAATTAGTTGTCCTAAAAGGAGATTTTGTAACATTTCAAAATTAATTTCAGCACCTAATATTTGTTTTGCAAAATGAAAATCTCCTTCAAAATAGGTATTGTCCAATTTGTTATAAAACTGTATTTTTTCAGGAGTAATAAGAGCTTTTGCTATTCCTAATGGAGCACTTAGCCAAATAGTTTCATTTTTTTTCATTCGTAAAGAAAGAGGGAAATTTTGTTGTTTTTTTCCATTATCAAAAAAAACATCAAGTATACCCGAAAGAGTTTCAAAATTTGGTAAAGAATTTCTATGTAAAGAAATTATCTCTTTGGTTTTTAGGTCGTTATTTATATTCCCTGAAGATAAAGTTGTTTTTTTTGTTTTGCAACTTATAGCCAAAAAACATAGTAAAAAAAGAAAAAATATACGTTTCATAACCCAATGATTTGAAATGGTAAAAGTACAACAATTTTTTAACATAGTTGTTTTTATAACATTTTTTTGTGTATTTTGCTTTATTTTTAAAAGATTTGGTAATTAATAGTCTGATTATTAGTTGTTTATAGCTGATTCAATTTGTATTTTTTTTAGAAGTATTGAGTTTGGAAAATTTATATTTTCGCTTGATTTTTTACTAATTAATTTTGTGAGAATATTTTAGTAGTTTAACATTTATTAGATAAATA
>CALFOY010000188.1 GCA_937919265.1 uncultured Capnocytophaga sp.
GTCGTCTATCACTCTACTATCTTCATAAATAGGTTTATACTTGGCGTCAATGACCATTTTGTATTCTGGAGTGTCGAGCAAGAAATCTAATTCAGTATAATCAGCAATAAAATGATAGAGTACCTCTTCCCTACCTCTAAACTGTTCTTGTAGCTTTTTATAGACATATAACTCAAAAAGTTTGGGCATATCTATCCAAAAAGGCGGAATAGTTACTTTTTGTTGGGTTGTTTCGGTGATATTATACGAAAAACGCTTTAAGATATGCTTTCCGATGCGAATGGCTTCCTCATATTCTTTGAAAAAAGTATTGGTAGTAAGTTTTTTGAGGTTTTCTATATTAATTTCTTCTGAAATCAACTCAAAATGTGGACTACAATAGGTAATCAATTCGCAAATAGATTTGTCATTACCTGCAAAATAATTAGGATGCGTATTCTTAAAGCTGATGATAAATTGCAGAACTTTCTTTAAAAAGCGATTTTCGAGGCTATCCATTCCAAACTCTTGATACCTACACACGTGGGCTGTGAGTTTGTTCTTAAAAACATTTTGTTTGAGGTGTTTCCCTAACTGTATCTTACCTTTGATGCGGCTATTAAGATTCTCTTCTACAGTGTAATATGATTTTTTAAGTCCTTTGCGCACAATACGCTTCAGTAGCAATAGGAATTGCACCATTAGAAAAGGCGTGAGTGTGTCTTTTTGCTGTTCGATAGTAATTGGAGGTTCGTCCCAATAGATTTTGATGAGGTCTTGTGTATCTTTAGGATCAAGCCCTGTAATGCTGAGAAGCATTTTTAGATAGTCGATTTCTGCCCATTCTTCCTCTTGAATAGGAGAGCCTTCAGCTATCTGTTTTTTATTCATTTTTGGCTCTATATATACGAATTTGTGATGTTTTACCAACCACAACGCTCCTACATAATAGCCTGCCTGCAAACATACTTCTCCCTCATTTGTACGCTTAATTTCAAAAGGATAGACAGGATTTCCCTGTCTATCTTTTTTTAATATATACGGACAAACCTCTGGTATTGCATCAAAGATTTTTAGCACTTCTTCCTTTTTGATGCTATAAGGCTTATGTTCAAGAAGCGGTATTTTCATTGTTGATAAGATTATTTATAGTAGTTTCTATCCCTTCCCCTACGAGGATACCATCTTTCACATATTCGAGCAAAATAGGCTTGATTTCGTATTCCCAACGGATACCGATAGGAGTATTTTTAGTAATGAAATACGAATGCCCTAATTGAACCTCTTCTTTTTTGAACTCAGGAGATAAATTAGTATTGAACAATTTAGTCACTTTAGTAAATAGAGCTCTCTCAAACTGGTCGCCTAATTCATTTGTTAAATCTTTAGGCAAGATATTTACAAAGGCAAAGCGGCGGCGGATGGCATAATCTATATGCCCTACGGAGCGGTCAGCGGTGTTCATCGTACCAATAATATAGAGATTAGGGGGCAAAATAAGGTTATTTTCTCCGTCAATAGCGTACATACTTTGTACTGCTTCGCCACGGTATTCTAAGGCATAGATAAGTTCACCGAGTACAGCTGATAGGTTTGCACGGTTGATTTCGTCAATTACAAGAAAATAAGATTTCTCCCTTTTGAAATCAT
>CALFOY010000189.1 GCA_937919265.1 uncultured Capnocytophaga sp.
TGTAATTCCTGTATCTTCTTTATTTAAAATAGATTATATAAGTAGTTTCAATTTTCAATCAAAAACAGAAATGAAAAAAATAATTAACAATTTGTTATTTAAAGTTTTTTGTGGAATAGTTTTAGGGATAATTTTAGGAAGATTTGCGCCAGAAGTTTTTTTAAGGATTTTTGTAACTTTTAAAGAAATATTCGGTAATTTTTTAGCTTTTTCAATTCCTTTGATTATTATAGGTCTTGTAATGCCTTCAATAGCTGAGTTGGGTAAGAATGCAGGAAAATTACTTATACTTACAATTGGAGTAGCTTATTTTTTTACTCTTTTTTCAGGTTTTTCTACTTATTTTATAAGTGAAAATATTTTTCCTGTATTATTAAAAAATCAACAAATCAATTCGGTAGCAGAGAATGAAAATGTACTTTTGCCATTTTTTTCTATACAAATGCCCCCTATTGTAGATGTGATGAGTGCTTTGCTTTTATCCTTTATTATGGGAATTGGTTTATCTCTAAAAGAAGAAACATCTCTAGCCCAGATTGTAAAAGAATTTGGAGAAATAGTTCGTTGGTTTATTTCAAAAGCAATAATTCCTTTACTTCCTTATTATATAATGAGTATTTTTGTAGAAATTACTTTTAGTGATAAAATTATGCCTATAATAGAGGTGTTTTTTAAGCTAATAGGGATAATTTTTGTAATGAATATTCTATTTTTGGTTGTTCAGTTTGCTATTGCAGGAGGAATTTCAAAGAAAAATCCGTTCAAATCATTTTGGACAATGTTTCCTGCTTATTTTACAGCTTTAGGAACACAATCTTCTGCAGCTACTATACCTGTTACGCTTCGGCAAACTATAAAATTGGGCGTTTCTGAACGAATTGCAGGTTTTGTTATTCCCTTGTGTGCTACCATTCATCTTTCAGGCAGTACAATGAAAATTGTAGCCTGTGCAATGGCTTTGATGTTGCTTGAAGGTATTCCTTACGATTTAAATCTTTTCTCAGGATTTATAATGATGCTTGGTATAATAATGGTTGCGGCTCCTGGGGTTCCTGGAGGAGGAATTATGGCTTCTTTGGGTATTATACAATCTATTTTAGGTTTTGATGAGGCTCAACAAGGACTAATGATTGCATTATATATGGCTATGGATAGTTTTGGTACAGCTTGTAATGTCACAGGAGATGGAGCTGTGGCGCTTATTGTTGATAGAATAGAAAGAAAATAAATATTAAAAAACTTGAAAATGTCTGATTTTGATATAAAAATTACCAAAGAAAATAGAAAATGGCTAGATAATCTGGGGCTAAATCATCCATTGTTAATAGCTGGTCCTTGTAGTGCAGAGACAGAAGAACAAGTTTTTAATATTGCTCGAGACCTAAAAGAAATGAATGTTTCTTATTTCCGAGCAGGTATCTGGAAGCCTCGTACAAGACCAGGTATGTTTGAAGGAGTAGGAGCGTTGGGGCTCAAATGGTTAGAAAAAGTAAAGAAAGAATTAGGTCTAAAAATAGCTACTGAAATAGCCAACAGAGACCATATTAAATTGGCTTTGCAATATGATGTAGATATGTTATGGATTGGAGCACGTTCTACTGTAAGTCCTTTTATTATTCAGGAAATAGCTGATGCGCTTGAAGGTACAGATAAAATTGTCTTAGTAAAAAATCCAATAAGCCCAGATTTAGGCTTGTGGATTGGAGCATTAGAAAGATTACAACGTGCCAATGTTAAAAATTTAGGTGTTATCCACAGAGGTTTTTCCACCTATGAGAAAACAAAATATAGAAATATCCCTGAGTGGCAAATGGTTATTGAGTTACAAAATATATTCCCAGAATTGCCTATTATTTGTGATCCTTCTCATATTACAGGAAATCGAGATTTGATTTTTGAAGTAGCTCAAACAGCATTAGACCTCAACTTCAATGGCTTAATGATAGAAACTCATTGTTCGCCTGACAATGCTTGGAGCGATGCCTCTCAGCAAATTACTCCTAAACGACTTAATGAAATCATTAATACATTATCCGTTCGTAGAGAGACAACTAATGAGGTAGAATTTCAAACTATATTACAACAATTACGAGCGCAAATAGATATTTTAGACGAACAACTTTTGGAGATTCTCAAAAAAAGAATGGAGGCTTCTGACCGAATAGGGAAACTAAAGCACAATGCCAATGTAGCTATTTTACAAAATAAAAGATGGAATGAACTTCTTTCTAAAATGCTACAATTGGGAAAGTTGAAAGGATTTAGTAAAGAATTTATAGATAAATTATTCAAAACAATTCATCAAGAATCAATAAATAGACAAGAATCTATTTTTCGAGAATAAAAATATAATATTAAAATAACACTTGCTTTTAATAAGTCTGCTAACAAAGGCTAAGTAACAATACTAAGAACTATTTTTCAAAACCTAAATTAAACTTTTTTCTCGTGCTATAGATATTTTTTATAGATATATAGAAAAAATCGATATAAAATGTAATATAAAGACTAAAACAGATTCTATTTTTGCCCTCGAAAACGTAAAGGAAAATTGTTTTTCATATATTAGATTTTGTGGTTAGAATTGGTAAGAGAGGGCAGAGATGTCCTCTTTTATTTTTTAATAAAAAAAAGACCTATTTTTATAGGTCTTTTTGTATTTTTAAGCATCAATATTAGCGTATTTGGCATTTTTTTCAATAAATTCACGACGTGGTGGTACGTCATCTCCCATTAACATAGAGAATATTCTGTCTGCTTCTACAGCATTTTCAATGGTTACTTTACGTAAAGTACGATGTTTTGGATCCATTGTAGTGTCAGCCAATTGGTCTGCATTCATTTCTCCCAAACCTTTATAACGTTGTACAGAAACTTTGGTTTGCGCTTGTGAATAAAATTCATTAGTTATTCTATCACGTTCTTCATCAGACCACGCATATTGTTCTTTTTTACCTTGTTTCAAAAGGTATAAAGGAGGTGTAGCTATATAAATATGCCCCTCTTCAATAAGCTCGCGCATATAGCGAAAGAAGAATGTTAAGATAAGTGTTGCAATGTGAGAACCATCAACATCGGCATCACACATTATAATAATTTTATGATATCTTAACTTGGTTATATTTAGGGCTTTAGAGTCTTCTTCGGTACCTATAGTTACTCCTAATGCAGTATAAATATTCCTGATTTCTTCATTTTCAAGAACTTTATGTTGCATTGATTTTTCTACGTTTAGTATTTTTCCTCGAAGCGGAAGGATTGCTTGGAATTTTTGGTCTCTTCCTTGTTTTGCCGTTCCACCCGCAGAGTCTCCCTCCACAAGGAATAGCTCACAATTTACAGGGTTTTTATCTTGACAATCAGCGAGTTTTCCTGGTAATCCAGCTCCTCCCATAGGAGATTTTCGTTGTACAGCTTCACGAGCTTTTTTAGCAGCCAAACGAGCCTGAGCCGCTAAGATAACCTTATTTACAATCGTTTTTGCGTCTTCTGGATTTTCTTCTAAATAGGCTTCAAGCATTTCAGAAACAGCTTGCGATACGGCAGAAGTAACATCTCTGTTACCAAGTTTTGTTTTTGTTTGCCCTTCAAACTGAGGTTCAGCTACTTTTACAGAGACAATAGCGGTAAGCCCTTCGCGGAAATCATCTCCCGAAATTTCTAATGGATTTTTTTTGTCTTTGCTAGCTTTTTCTAATAATCCAGACTTGTCAGCATAGTTTTTCAATGTACGAGTGAGCCCCATTCTGAAACCTTGTAAGTGAGTTCCTCCCTCGTGAGTATTAATGTTATTTACATAAGAATGTAAATTTTCATTATAAGAATCATTATAAACTAAGGCTATTTCTATAGGAATATCATTTTTTTCTCCTTCCATAGAAATAACTTGTCTTATGATAGAAGGTCTATTCCCGTCAAGATATTTGATGAATTCTACCAATCCTTTTTCAGAATAAAATTTTTGAGAAACAAATTCTCCTTTTTCATTTTTTTGTCTAAAATCTGTTAAGGTGATAGTTATCCCTTTATTGAGGAAAGCTAATTCTCGGATACGAGTAGCCAAAATATTATAGTCAAACTCCAATATTTGTTGGAAAATTTCAGGGTCAGGATTAAATGTTACACGAGTACCTCGTTTTTCTGTCGTCCCGATTTCACGAACAGAGAACAAAGCTTTTCCTCGTGCATACTCTTGCTCCCATATTTTTCCATCTCGGAAGACAGTAGCAGTTAAGTGTGTAGAAAGAGCATTAACTACCGAAACTCCCACCCCGTGTAATCCACCAGATACTTTATAAGAACCTTTATCAAATTTACCTCCTGCTCCAATTTTAGTCATTACAACTTCCAGAGCAGAAACTCCTTCTTTCTTGTGCATATCCACAGGAATACCACGTCCGTTATCCTCAACAGTGATAGAATTATCCTCATTGATAGAAACAGAAATAGTATCACAAAAGCCCGCAAGAGCCTCGTCAATAGAGTTATCCAATACCTCATAAACCAAGTGGTGAAGCCCGCGCTCTCCAACGTCTCCAATATACATAGAGGGGCGCATACGTACGTGCTCCATTCCTTCTAAGGATTGAATATTATCTGCTGAATATTGTTGTTCTTTTTCTTGACTCATAAATAATTGTATTTATTGAAATAATCGACAAATATAAAACTTTTTTAGGAAAAAACAAAAATAAAAATAATATATTTTGTAAAAAATGAAAAGATAATATATTACAAAAAAGAACATCTTACGAATATTCGTAAGATGCTCAATGTTAATAAATAAATATTCAAATATGGTTACAAAAAGTAATTTAAAGCTAAAATAGTACCCAAATGCATTCCTTCGTGTGTGTTATTGAAGTAAAAAACATCTTCAATACAATTCATAGGATAACCAAGACTTGTTGTGTATGCATTATAATTTTTGAAAACTCCTTTTTTATAATTTTCTTCAAGTTGTTTTTGAGTAAATAAAAGCAGTTTTTTTAATTCTTCAATTTCTGTCAAAGTAGGAATTTCTCCTGTTGGGGTAGTTCCTTTTTTGTATTTATCAATAAAATCATCAGAAACAACCGTCGGTGTGTTACTAAATTTATAGAAAAGAATTTGTTCAGTGGCTACACAATGAGCAATATTCCAAAAAACATTGTTATGAAAACCTTCAGGGATTTTCGCTAATTGTTCTGGTGTGTAAGTTTCTAAAAATTTTAGCAAACGATTTCTAAGACACAAATGTACTTCAAAAACTTTATCTGAAAGCATTTTTTATGATTTTTAAAAGTCTTGCAAAGGTACGATATTTTTCTTAAAAAATAAACTTTTTAGAAGAAATATTCTATTCCAATAAGAGAAAAAGCTCCTGCTAAAAATCCTAAAAAGGCTAACCAAGAAATGTTTTTCACATACCAGAAAAAGTCTATTTTTTCCATACCCATAGCTGCTACTCCAGCTGCTGAACCTATTATAAGCAAACTTCCTCCTGTTCCAGCAGCATAAGCAATAAAGTGCCATAAACTATCATCAACAGGAGCTAAGAACATACCTATACTTGCTGCTACCAAAGGTACGTTATCTATAATAGATGAAGCCATACCCAATAACATAACAACTATATTTTTATTAGGAATAGCTGTGTCTAGCCATTCTGCAAAGTGGAATAAAATACCAATAGATTCCAAAGCTGCAACGGCAAGTAATATTCCTAAGAAAAATAGAATACTAGATATTTCTATACGAGATAAAGCTCTATGAACAGAAAGAGAAGGAGCTTCTTCGGTTTCTTTTGGTTTCATAAACTCAGAGAAAAACCACATTGTAGCTAAAGCAAACATCATACCTATATAAGGAGGTAAGTGAGTAACTGACTTGAAAACAGGAACAAAGATAATAGATAAAAATCCAATGATTAGGATAGGGGTACTACTTTTTAAAGCCTCTGTTTTATCTGCTCTTGGGATGTCCAAGCGTCCTCTGAAAACAGGTAAAAACGAAGCAATTCCCATCGGTACAATAAAACAAATAAGAGAAGGAATAAATACATATTCACTTAGTTTTACTGCAGATACTTTGTTTGCCATCCAAAGCATTGTAGTTGTAACGTCTCCTATAGGAGACCAAGCACCACCTGCGTTAGCCGCAATAATTAGTAAAGAAGTATACCAAAATCTTGCTTTTTGATCAGGAATTAATTTTCTTAAAATGGTTATCATTATAATGATTGTGGTAAGGTTGTCAATCAAAGCTGAAAGGAAAAATCCAACGATACCCAACACCCAAAGAAGTTTTTGTTTTCTACGTGTTTTTACTATTTTTTTGATAATTTCAAAACCTCTGTGCATATCAATGATTTCCACAATGGTCATTGCTCCAATAAGGAAAAATAAGATTTCTGCAATTTTTCCAACGTGATGCAAAAGCAAATTGTCAATTGCTGTAGCGTTATCAATGCCTTCTTTTGAGGCTAAAGAAATTAAACCAGAGTCTTCAATAGAAAAGACTTCTAAATTTGTCATTCGTAAAACTGCCCAACAAACAGCAGCCATACCAAGCGCTGAAATTGTTTTGTCAATGTGTACTTGGTGTTCTATAGTTATAAAAAAATAACCTCCAAAGAACACAATAAGGAGTAGTATTTCCCACATATATAATTGTATAATAAATTTCGGTGCGAAAATACTAAAAAAAATCTATTTCTCCTAAATAATTTAGAATTATTTTTACTAAAATTCTAATAAGATTACTTTAATTTTTAAACATAACACAAAAAATAGTAATAAAATATTTTAAAAGGGAATGAGAAAAATTTAATTTTTCACGCTACCTATAAAGAAAACTCCATAACATTCTTGATTTTTTTCTAATTTTAGGAAGTTTTTCAGGTGTTTAATGAATTTTGGTGAAGCCCAATAACAGCCTACTTGGTGTGCAGTACACATTAAATACATATTTTGAACAGCCATTGCCACTGCTGCAATTTCTTCCCATTCAGGGACTTCTCCACTGAAATTTACACTTATACTAATTAGTGTATCTGCTTTTTGAGTTTTTTCGCCGATACTTAAATATTTTTTTTCTGAAAATTTATCCGCAGGAATATTCTTTTTATAAAGTTTTTGCATTTCCTGTCCTAAAAGATTTTTATCTTCAGATCGAAAAATTTTAAATCTCCACGGAGTTGTTTTTTTATGGTTTGGAGCATAAGAAGCTGATTCTAAGATGTCATTGATTATACTTTCAGGAATTTCTTCTGAAATATACTCAGCTGGGAAAGTACTTTTTCTTTCTTTGATAATTTGTTTTAAAATTTTTGCAAAACTCATTGTTTTTTATTTAAGTGAAAAAAGAGTAATCAATATTTTTTTAAATAAATTATGAATTACTCTTTCTTTGGATTAGTTTATTTTCTTAAAGAATTTACAATATCAATAATTTCATTGAAGACTTTTACAGTATTGTTATTTATGTTATTTGTAAGTGTAAGTCCCTCTAAATTAGAATAATCTCCTGAAAAATTGTTCTTGATGAGTTGTTCAATTTTTGTGTTATTAGGAAATTCTTTATGGTACAGCTCTGCTGAGCGAGTCATTATTTCTACCTCAGCATAACAAATGCCATATTGATATAAGTCTTCATATATTTTTTTAGCATTTTTTATATCAAGATTATTTTTGTTAGAAGAATAATTTGTCCTTAATTCATTACAAATTCTTACCCCGTCTTGATAAACGGCATTTTGATTTTTATAACCATACTTGTCAAGAGGATATTTTGACAAACTTTCAACTTCTTTTATAAGAAGGTCATATTGTTTGATAGTCTCTTCTATGAGTTTTTTATATGTTTCTACACTATTAATGTCTGTTTTATAGTGAGGTATATTGGCTTTGTATGCTAAGGTAAAAGATTTATGAGTTCCATATACAGTAACTTCAAAATTTCCTTTACTACGATTGTCTGTTGTAAGAATTTCTACTTTTGTTTTCCCAATTTTTTTCCCTAAAAAATTGATTTTGTTATCAATAACATTTCCTTGTTGTTCAATAATGTTTTTATTACTGATTTGGATTTTGTCTGTAGTATTCAAGTTTCCAATAACAGTAATCGTTGCTGTTTTCCCAATTTCAATTTCTAATTTTTCAGGATTAAATTTTAATGTTGGAAAAGGTAAATCTTCTACATTTTCATTTTTTTTACAGCTTACAATAACAAAGTTGACAGCGAGAGCCATTAAGGCCAAATTAAAAATTCGTCTCATTTAGATATGTTTTTTATATTATTTAATGTGGTAAAGAGAGTAATTTTCCTTCATTAAATAAGAAAGAAAAATCAATGATAAAAGAATTACTCATTTGCAAAATTAATAAAAAATATTTTTTTAACATTAAAAATAATCCTCCATTATTTAGTCATAATTCCTAATATAGTTTCATCAGTACCCTTCATACCACAT
>CALFOY010000190.1 GCA_937919265.1 uncultured Capnocytophaga sp.
ACAAAAAACGCGAGGAACTGAACATACGCCGTGTATTCAAATTAGTAGATACTTGTGCAGCCGAGTTTAAGGCACAAACTCCTTATTATTATTCTACTTTTGAGGCACCTATCCGCACCGCTGACGGCAAGGAATACGTAGCCAACGACAGCGTAGTAACCGACCGCAAAAAGGTGGTAGTACTAGGCTCAGGCCCTAATCGTATAGGACAGGGGATTGAGTTCGACTATTGCTGTGTGCACGGGGTATTGGCTGCCGAAGAGTGCGGTTATGAAACCATAATGATTAACTGCAACCCTGAGACTGTTTCTACCGACTTTGATACGGCTAATAAACTCTATTTTGAGCCTGTGTTCTGGGAGTACATCTATGATATTATCCAACACGAAAAGCCAGAGGGAGTCATTGTACAGCTTGGCGGACAAACAGCCTTGAAGTTAGCCGAGAAATTAGATAAATACGGCATCAAAATCATAGGCACCAGCTTCCAGTCGTTGGATTTGGCAGAAGATAGAGGTAGCTTTTCAACTCTGCTGAAAGAAAATAACATTCCTTATCCACGCTTTGGGGTAGCCGAAACAGCCGATGAGGCGCTCAAACTCGCCGATGAACTTGACTTCCCGCTACTGGTACGTCCTTCGTATGTATTAGGAGGGCAAGGTATGAAGATTGTCATCAACAAAGAAGAGCTGGAAGCCCACGTGGTAGACCTCTTGCGCAAAATACCTAATAACAAGCTCTTGCTTGACCACTATTTGGACGGCGCCATAGAGGCCGAAGCCGATGCGATATGCGATGGTGAGAATGTCTATATCATTGGTATTATGGAACATATAGAGCCTTGTGGTATCCACTCAGGCGATAGTAACGCCACCTTACCACCGTTTAATTTGGGTGAGTTTGTGATCCAACAGATCAAAGACCACACCCAAAAGATAGCCTTGGCACTTAACACCGTGGGGCTTATCAATGTACAGTTTGCCGTAAAAGATGATGTAGTGTATATTATCGAGGCCAATCCACGTGCTTCGCGTACAGTACCGTTTATCTCCAAGGCCTACCAAGAGCCGTATGTGAACTACGCTACTAAGATCATGCTAGGAGAGAAGAAGCTCTCTGACTTCCATTTCCACCCGCACTTAGAGGGCTTTGCTATCAAGCAACCTGTGTTCTCGTTCAACAAATTCCCGAATGTAGATAAGAAGTTAGGACCTGAAATGAAATCTACTGGCGAAAGTATCTTGTTTATAGATAGCCTTAAAGATGATGCTTTCTACGATATTTATACAAGGAGGAAGATGTATCTTTCAAAATAAAGAACTAAAAGGGCAAGCAGTAGCTTGCCTTTTTAATTTTTAGTTGTATATTTGCAGAGGAAACCAAACCGCCACTTATTATATAAACCGTCTTCCCCTCACAAAATAAGGTATTGCGGAATAACAAAAGGGGAATGACTCCATTTAATTCATTATTATTGGAAAGAAAGACAAGACAGAGCTTCGGCTCACTCTAAACAAAGTTTGCAAAGCTGAGGATACCGCCTCTCGTTTTTTGAGAGACTTAATCAGTTTTCCCTCTGTTTAGAGGTCTTCTCTTTCTTATTTTATTAACTTGTTAATCGTATTTATATGTTTTACAAAGAATTAGAGGTAGCTCCTGACTCAGTAGGACTCCTATTCAAGAAAAATGTTTTTCAGCAAGAACTTACTGCGGGTATCTATAAATTCAGTCTGTGGGAGAAAGTGCATATCATATCACTATCGCAAAAATTAAGAAGTGTAAGGGTGATAAATCAGGAGGTATTGACTGCTGACAATATCGCATTGCGTTTTTCTTTTTACTTGGCTTACAAACTCGATAACACTAAGCTGTTTGTAGATAATTTTGGGGTAGAAGCGGATAATTTCGCCTTAGCCGAACAACAAATGGTAGCCATAGCACAGGTGCTACTACGTCAGAAAATTGCTACTTTCACTAGCGAAAAACTAAACGAATGCCGAGAAGAAATCACCGATTTCGAAGAGGAGACTTTCTGTAATGAAGTAGCGGCTTTTGGGCTCAAGATCATAAAAGCACAGCTGATAGACATCACTTTCCCTAAGAGCGTACAAGACCTTTTCTCACGTGTCTTGGAAAGCAAAATACGAGCTACCTCTGAACTTGAAAATGCGCGTACCATTGTGGCAACAGCCAGAGCTCTTAAGAATGCTTCTGAACTAATGAAAGGCGATGAAAACATTAAGTTTTTCCAATATCTGGAGACGATCTCCAAGATAGCCGATAAAGGCAAACATACGTTTGTAATAGGGGAAGTACCTGGAGCAAAAATATAGAGCTTCTCTTTTTATTTTGCAGTTAAGCATAATCCTATGTCTCGAAGTTACAAAAAAGCCATTTTCAAAGATAAAAGGATAGGTAAAAGAGCCTATCATCGTATCGTTAGGCGACATAATGGTACTATCCTAAGAACAAAAATAAAATCTAATACCCTTTTAGATGATATAGAAATAGAACTTGATTTGAAAGATAGGAACTCCATTGTCAATGATTATAATTACTGTGACTATAAAACTAATTGGCAACAGAATATAGCATTAAGAAATATTCTTACTAAAGAAAAATTGAAAAAATGGCAGAGAAAATAGTTTTTCATCAAAGCAATTACGTACTATGACACTATTAAAACCTATGCTCTGTTTATTCTTCCTCCTTCTCCCTTGTCTTGCACTGGCACAATATCCTAAAGCAATGGATTTTAGCAAACTCTATCAAGGTAAAATAGATAGTGTCGCAGTTATACATCGTACGGGCTGGACAAAAGAAACTTCGTGGCTTGAAGCTCCTGAGGAAGAACGTATTACTGAGAAAAGGAAGAGGCTGCCTCTATCCAAAGGAAAGCGATTGCTTAGAATATTGCAAGATAAAACAGTTTATAAAGAAGAATATCCTTGGGTGATTGATGTCGTAAGTAGTTTCCTTTTCTATGCAAATGGCAATGAAGTGCTTACCTTGCATTTTTCAACAGCAACCAAACAGCTGAGAATTTACAAGGGGGAAGAACTTATCTTTGCAGGAACGAGTAAAGGGAAACTTACTAAAAAGCTCATTCATTATTTGTATTTTAATCTCTCTACAAAAGAATAGTATTCAAGATGCTTTTCTAAATAAAAGCAAAAATCCCAATGATATATAGAAATAAGCTACTGCTTTATAACTAAATATCATTGGGATTTGTCTATAATTTTTTGATAGGAACTATTAGCCGGTATAGGTATGTACACTCATTTGAGCCGTAGGAAGGTAATTGACTCCAAACCAACAGATAAGCAATAGTACAAAAGCCACAGCGACAATCAGGAAGCTATATAGGGGCTCTTTTTCCTTATGTTTATACTTGTGATGGATATACACCAAGTAGCCCAGCCAAGTGATAAGAGCCCACGTTTCCTTGGGATCCCACGTCCAATAGTGTCCCCACGCCTCTTTAGCCCATAAAGCACCGAAGAGGAGTCCGAAAGTTAGGAATACATAGCCTACATTGAGGATTTGGTCACAGAGAGCCAGAAGAGGTTGGGTTTCTTTTCCTTTCTTATAGCAATAGATGCCATAAAAAGCTGTCAGAGAAGCCATTCCCAGCATTGCATAGGCGAAAATATAGACAATTACGTGAGGAATAAACCAGACACTCTGTAGGGCAGGCATTAGGGTTTTATTCATCGTATCTGGGTATAGATAGGTGAGCATCACAAAGGTGATAGCCATTGCAGCGGCATAGCTCAGAATCCATTTATACTTGTAGAGTAAGTAAAGTGCATAGCCAATCACCCCCATAAAGAAAGCATACCAAAGGCGTGTTTCGGCAAGGGTACGCATAGGAGGGCGTTCCAGTTCACGCCAAAGAAGTACCATAAAAGTACCTAAAGCTAAAGAAGCCACCAAGAAGCCTGCTATGCTCAATCGCCTAAGAACCGTTTGCTTGCTATAAATCATTATTCCTGAAAGTACCCACAGGCATACACTTATATAAGTAATCAAATCAAAATATTTCCACATAATATTATTTTCTATTGGTTAATAAAAAAGCAATTCCTCCAATAATCAGCATAAAGATTCCTGTATAGACAACTGGAAGCCAAGGATCAGAGATGAGCTCAACGACACTTCGCTCTGACCAACGCCCCATAGGTTCATCATAGCTTACTTGGTATATTCTCCAGCCTCCCACCTCTATAGGATGATTGACTTCTATTTTTTCCTGACGGATGATATCTTCTTTACTTTGTTCATAAATAAGGACTTCAGATTGGAATCTCTTAGCTTCAGGAGGAGCCATTACTAAGGTATGCTCAGGGTCAAGATCAATGGCTCTTGGAGGGAGCTGGAAGTTACCTGCAGAAATCCATTCGGTCTGTTTCTTATGGGTAGGGAGGTGTTCTACGGTTACATAGGCAGCATTGGTAGCCCCCCACATTGTATGATTCACATAAGTGCTATCGGTGTCAGGGATAGCCTTTTCTAGGTATTGGTGTAAGGTGATTTTCCAGTCCAGTAGGGTAGCACTTTCTCCTTCTTTCTCTAGCATAAAGCCTATAGGTTTGTTCTTGGGAAGGGAATTGCCTAAGGTATCAATGATAAATAGTTTGTTTGGGTAAATATCAATACTAAATTCTTTGAGTTCTAGGGCAATAGGTAGTTCCACTATATTGCCTTTTTCATCGGTAGCACGCCATTCTACTTTGTCCTTCTGTAAGGTCATCTTCAGGCGCGCAATGTCTCCTTGTCCTAATACGCCGGCAAACATTACTAGCCATAAGCCAAAATGATTCAGTAAGAAAGGGATATTTTTAGACTGATATACTAAAGAACGCTTCAGAACGGAGAACCATAGGTTGGTTAGTGCCATAAAGAATATCAATGCAAAGTACCAAGTCTTGGTAAGATCCTCCAGCCCTAGGCGAGAAAGAAAAGCATTGGGAGAGACTTGGGGGTCATAATGTATACTCCCTAAGCCTATAGTGAGAAACCCTAGAGTAGCCACTGTAACAATGGCAAAAGGAGCCGAAGAGTGGAGCTGTGTGAAGGGCTTTTTCTTGAAAATAAAAAAGATAGAGGTAGAGATAATAAGGAAAGCAAATCCAGCAAAAATATTATAAGGAAAGCTAAACCAACTCTTGGAAATACTTCCTAAGGAAAATTGCAGTATAAAGCCCAATATAAGAGAAGTAAGGGCTATATAGCTCGCATAACGATATTGATTTTGGTTCATTGAGGAATTTTAATTTTATAGGAATGTAATAAGTCTTGTTTTTATACATATAGAGACGCATTTTTGTGCGTCTCTATAGTTAAGGAAGTTTTTTATCGTTGTGTTACCAAAAGTCCTTTTTCTTTAGCTTCTTTAATCCACTTAGGAACTATATTTTTAAGGAATTCTTTTTTAGCTTTTTCTTCTTTAGGAATATCTAATCCTATTTCTTTCTGAGCTTTTTCTTTGGTACTGATATCAGGCATTACAAAAGGTGCTGTGATATGAAGTTTTTCTTTAAGAACATCTAGAGCATTTTCAGCTTCCATAGCATAAATCATACCATCAGAAAGAATACGTTGTGATTCCATAGGTGCGTGGAATACAGCTCCGTGAGAAGAGTGAGCAAAGTCCCAACGCCATTGAGCTCTTCTGATAAGGGAAAGAATAGGTTTCATTTGTTCTTCTGTAGCTCCATTATCCCAAAGGTGTTTAGCTTTGAAGTGAACTTTTGCCAATTCTTTTTCAAGCTTGATACGCAAACCGAAGATAACTTCTTGGCGTTCGAATACGTTCTTTTTCAGTTCATCTTCACTTTGTCTGTGGCAAGTTTGGCAACTAGCACTTACATTACGCAAAGGGCTACTGATGTGGTGGTCTGTTACTTTTACGCCTCCTTGGGTATTATAAGGCATATGGCAGTCAGCACAGGAAACGCCTCTTTGTCCGTGGATACCCATTTTCCAGATTTCATAATCAGGGTGTTGTGCTTTAAGGATAGGGGTACGGCTCACAGAATGTACATAGTCTGTCCATCCTGATTCGTCATAATATTTTTCAATATCATCTACTGTAGTTCCTTTATCCCAAGGGAAAGTCAAGTACTTTTTATCTCCTTTGAAGTAGTATTCCACGTGGCATTGTGCACATACAAGAGTACGCATTTCTTGGTGAGTAGCCTTAGAAATATCTTTACCTTGTCGGTTGAAAGCCTCTACCAATGCAGGTTGTGTAATGGTAAGGTTCATAGTCTTGTGATCGTGACAGTTAGCACATCCTAGTGGATTTACAATTTCGCTACCCCACTTATCCCAAGGAGCACTATAATAATTCTCCAAGCCTACTTTTTCCATTAGTCGAGGTACATCGGGGCTTTTACAAGTCCAACAAGTACCAGGCTGAGGAGAGTGTGTAGAATCGGTAGGAGAACCGGTTCTAAGGGTGTTAGTAACATCCTCAATAGTGTGCATATGCCCACGAGGAGCTGTATATTCCTTAGAGAAAGCATAACCTGCCCAGAGTATGACCATTTCAGGACGCAAAGCAAGGAGGTCATCATTGTCACTGCTCATATACTTAGAGCGGAAAGTAGTGTCGGCAGTTTGCTCCCAAGCATCATACTGGCGAGGGTAGTACTTGCCCCACATTTCGTTTCTACTCTCGAACTGTTGGAAATTAGCCGTTGGAGAAGTAGAGATCATCTCCGTTTCAGCTTTTCTTCCCATTATTGAATTGGCAAGCATTCCTAAGAGGAACGTTACTACAGCCAATATTCCTACGATTAACCAATTTTTCTTTTTCATCACTATAAAATTGTTGTTAGTAAAATACCATTAAAATTCACTTAGTTTTATTCTTGTTTTTGTCCTTTTTTGACCATATTCTGTAGCCATTCAGGGATAGGATCCTCCTGTATAGGTACTTGTGCATCGGGAACAGTACTGAGCCCTCTTACCCTGCTATGAGGTACCTCACGGTGGCATTCCCAGCAGAGCCTCCCTTCATCCTTATGAGCCATCTCAGAGGTTACTTTTCCTGTTCTCACTTGAGAATTCAGCTGGTTGTGGCAGCGGATACAGTTCTCTTGAACGACCATCTGCCCTGGAGCGTGCATCTTGATCACCTGAGGTTCCATACGGAAAGTAAACATTGTTGCGTGTCTAAGCCCATCACTTGCCTTAAAATAATACTTACGAAAGAAATTGTCGTGCGGCACGTGGCAGTCATTACACACAGCATTACGACCGTGAGAAGAGTGAAACCAAGTGGCATACTCAGGTGCCATAATGTGGCAATTCACACAAGCTTTAGGGTCGTCAGAAAGGTAAGAATGCGCCTTTGAGATGTAAAATACATATCCTCCTAAACCTAAAAACACTCCCACCAACGAGGGAATTAGGTAGCGAAAGAATCGCTTTTTCTTTCCAGAAATGGGCTTTGTTGTAGATGTTGTTGTCGCCATTTTTGTATATTGATTTCGTGTTTTTTCCTGAAGCAAATATATGAGATTTCTTTGATATAAACAAATAAAATATACATATTTTGTGAAAAATATATTAATTCTAAATAAAAAATACTTAAAAATTAGTATAGTTTTTTGTTTTTTACAAATAAATTAGAAATATTAATGAAAGTCTTTAATAGGTATTGTGCTGATTTTGATATAGAAAGGTGTTTTTTTGTTTTTAAATTTAGTTTTAATATGCAATTATTTATTAAGAAAGGGGAAATGTTAATAGATTTTTTTAATTACTAAAATAATGAAGTTGAGAGAGTGATGAATGTAGGTTAATTAATTTAATCTAATATATGAATAGAAAAATATATTCTAAATAGTTTAATTTTTTGAAATAAATTATACCATAATATGTATATCCTATAAATCAAAGTTGACTTAATGTAAAAAAGTGTAATCTTTATAATATATAACTATAGAGAAAAGAAAATTCACCATATTATTTTTTGTTGTTTAGAATATTATTGAATAAAATTAAATCAAGCTATGTATTATAAATGTAGTATATAGAGGATGTAAAATTACATCTATGAGTATAATTTTTTATCGAATAAATTAAGAGTTATTTATAAAATAGTTGATTTTACATTTTATTTTCAAGTGAGAGATGAATTTAAATTTCCTTTTTCTTTCTCAAAAACTTTTGTATGTAGTTAAATTTAGCGCATAAGCTATGTGTTTAGTATTAAAAAAGAGTGTAATATTTTTGATTTTAAGGATGGATTATGGTGTTTTTGTAGCTGTAAATAGGAGAATATAAGGGGTGATAGTAGGTTAAAAAAGGATAAAATGGGAAGCTATAGTAAAAAAATAGAATATTTTTCATTTGTAATTATCTGATAAATAAGTGTTTATAAAATATTTTCAAAAAAAGTTTATAAAACATTTGGATAATAGGATAAAAA
>CALFOY010000191.1 GCA_937919265.1 uncultured Capnocytophaga sp.
CTGCTGTATTGGCAGTGGCAAGGCGAGAGAGCAGTCGTACTACTTGCTGTTGTCGTTTTTCATAACTCATCTGGGGGGTATCAGTACCGAACTGCTGTAGCCACTTTTTAGAAACTCCTTTTTGTACCAACTGTTGCAGGGGAGCTACCTCCTCGGGGCGCAACCACCCATACTCCCACAAAATAGCAAGGCGAAGGGTCAAAAATATTTCCTTCTCCAAAGCAGTGCGCACAGCTTCCTTGCGAAAAGTGTCTATAAGGGAGCGTATTTCGGCTTCTGTAGCCCCATAGTGATAAGCATCTTCTACTATGCCATCCAACTCATTAGCGAGATCGCTTTCAAAAATATGAACGCCGTGAATATCTTTATTTTTCATAAAACAGTTGTTTATTGTAAGCCCACTAAAATTAACGAATTAAATCTGTTAAGGTATAATCTGTTTTCAGTATATCACCGTCTTCTATCTCAAATACATAAAGCGAACTATTGTCCTGATTATCAACAAATAAAATGCGTTCATTCTCATATCCTATGGAAAGGCTTTGCGACAATCTTTCTAAGGAGAAAGAGCCTTCTTCATAGCCTACCTCTTGCAGGGTAATAGCATAAGCCTTTAGCTGAGTAATGATAGTACATCGATGCTTGTCAATTGTTATCTCTTTGCAAAGTTCTTCCAATGAATACAACACAAAGGGCGTTTCCTCTGGAAAGACAGGAAAACAAACAGTCTCTTTCTGTGCTTTTAGATAGTTTATATATTCTTGGGATAAGGATTTAACTTCCTTATTCCGAAGTAATGACCTTACACTTTTAGGGCTACTTGTATGATTTTCCTTACTTTGAGATAGTGCAGAAGGCGATATCCATTGCATAGGATTAAAATCAAACATAGCTGTACAATGAGGGCAATGTAAAAACATAAACTGCATTTGCTTCCCGATAGCTTCCTTCAAAAAATTAAAGTCATAATCAGAAAGTGTTTCCGGCAGGAAGGTTCTGTTACAATTAGGACAAGTAAGTTCTTTCATTATATTGTTTTTAATTTTGTTCCAGAGGGTTAGTTATTAACTTATACATAATCTTGGCAATGTTATAAGCATCGTCTTTGCCTCGGTGGTGGGTTCCTACAAGGGGTAGCTTGAGGTAGTTCAGTGCCTGATGCATACCCAATCGCTTAGGGTGCTGGGTTACCTCTTGAAATAGTTCCTTTACATTGATATGCTCATTGCGCATTGGGTAAGGCAGTTTCCTAAGGGCGCATTGCTTTTGGAGCATATTCCTATCGTAATTCCCATAACTCGCCCAAGTGTACTGATAGACTTGGTATTCATTTTTAAGGATTTGCAAGGCTTCTTCAAAACTTACGCCTTCCCGCGCCACCAGTTCGGGGGTAAGGGTGGTAAGTTGGGTACAAAAAGGACTGATTTTGGAATGCGTAGGCTTTACCAAAATACCTCTGTTATCGCTAATCTCACCTGTAAGGGTATCAAGCAGACAAATGCCTATTTCTATAATTTCGCTCACTTCTCCTTTGGGGGGTATTCCCTCCCAACAAGTCGCTTCTAAGTCTATAATAATGATTTTGTTTGTCATTGTTTTAATTTTTTAATGAAATAGCTCTTATCTTCTGCGGGGCAATAGTAGAGCCTGAGCTTTTCACCTTCTTCCAAAAGAAAGGTAATCTCACTATTTCCCGCTACTTCTTGGGCAAAAATAGCGCTAATGTGTTTGCCTTTGAGTTGCCAAACCTCCGTAAGGTCATCAAAGCGATAGTCATCATCGTCCTCATCTACTTCATACTCATTCCAACACTCACAAAAAGCAATACCCACATCTAAAAAGAAATGAAAAATAGGTTGTCCTTCAGCTTTCAGATAGACGATTAAAACACCTCCATCATCAGGATTTACACATACTTTGAGTTGCTCTATGGGCAAACCATTGAGTATGCTAAGGTTGAAATGGGTATCTTGATATATTCTTCCTATCATAAAGTTTAATTTATCAATGGTAGCAACACTATCATTTGCTTATTTTTTCTTCTCAATAACTTCATCAAGATAATGTTCGTACCATTCTAAAAAATTTTCTTCTTCCATAAAAAGAGGTATTTGTAAGTCAGTATCTATACCTACTACTCTTCCTGCATATTGTCCCGTGAGAACCAAACCATAATAATAGGTACAACCCATTGTGCCAATAGGAAGGATTCCACTAAAAATCTCATTATAGTTATAATGATTAAACTCAGGATTATAAGCTATAATATAACTCTCAATCAATTTTCTCCATTGTTCATCTGTCATCTCTGGAGAAAGTTTACAAGGTTTCTTAAGATAATTTTCAGCATCTTCTACAAACTCATCTAACCGAGTTCCAAAAGCATACAGCCCATAATCAGGACCTGCTATATACTCTTTCACACGAGCAAAAATATTTGTTATTTGTTGCATAAAAACACAATACTCCTCAGGTAGTTTTATTTGGTAGTGTTCCTCAAAACACCGAATACGCTTGCTGCTAACAGGAGGATTCAAATGATAATTATGTTTATATGCTCCAAATATTTCTCTGTTTGAATCCAGCTTCCGAACTTGAATGATTTTCTGCTGAATACGCTTTATTTGTTCTTGTAAATATTCAGGCATAGAAGGTTTCAAATAATCTATGATATTCATATTTTCATCTCTTTAAATGAATCACAAGTTAAATTTAACCAATTTTGTAATACTACTCATCTGTTAATTGTCTTATTTCCCTCTTCGCTTCTGCCCGTTTTTTCTTATAGCTTTTTTCTACATAAGTGCTTTTGAAATCGGTGCCTTTGAAAGTGCGTATAGGGTTGCCACGCTGCACTTGGGTGTGGTTACTCCAATGGTTCTGTGCTTGCTCGGCAAGTTGCTGAAGCTCCATTTCAGCGAGTTTTTCTTTAAGGCGGGCAAGGGCGAGTTTCTTGTTGTCCAGCTGCGAACGCGAGTCCTGTGCCAATACGCTGATACCCGTAGGCAGGTGGGTGGCGCGCACTGCTGTATTTACCTTGTTCACATTCTGTCCGCCATTGCCTTGCGAGCGAGTGGTTTGGAACTGTACATCGCGCTCCGAGAAAGACTGGCGTTGCAATTGGTCGAGCTCGAAAACGCCTATATACCAATTGCTGCGCTGGTGGAACTTGCGAAAAGTGCTCTTGCCTACCCAGCACACGGTGCCAAGCCAACTTTTCAAAAACGGCACTAACTCCTTGCCTTTGAGCTGCAGGGTAACCGATTTTACCGTAAGATTGGCATCGCCTTCCTCTCGGCTGAGAATAGTATAGTCGATGCCTGCTTGGGTTGTCTCTTGCAAAAATGTTTTCAGCACTTTGGCTACTACCCATTGGCATTCTAAAGGGCCACGCCCTGCAGTGATTTGTATGATTTTTTCTTCCATTTTTTCTTTTTGTTTATAGTTGCACATATGGCTTGCACTCTAAAAGCATCTCCCCAATTTCCATTGCTGAGGTGTGATACTTAAGGGCTGCGATTTCTTTGAGCGGGGTGCGCTTGTACTTTTCCTTAGGCGTATAGCGCTTTTGGTATTGATTCCACGAATTGCGACGACCATAGATTTTATGAGTGATAGTTCCCCAATTCTTATGGTTATCTATGATTTTATCAAGCTCGGCGAGTTCTCGCTCTATGGCTATATCTACCGGACGGTAGTGGGTGATCATATTAGGTTTTACACGCAGTTCAAAACGCCACGCCTCAGTAAACTCGTAATGGATTTCAAAATGGTCTTTTTGACGATTGAAATGTTCCATTCTCGCAAAATAGGCGCATTCTTTTGCGCTAAACTTCCCGCTTTCAAGGGCTCTTTCCCATTCCCACTGACTAAAAGTGTACAATTCCTGTTTGCGAGCTATGTAAACACGCTTGCCACGGCGCTTTTTCTTCTTTTGGAACTTGCGGTTATCAGCGTATTGATAGGTATTGATCTTCTCTAAGAGCGCAGCAAAAAAGTCGGCTTGCTTGCCTTGTCGCACATCTTCCCTCAGTACAAAGAAACGCA
>CALFOY010000192.1 GCA_937919265.1 uncultured Capnocytophaga sp.
CAGGCTCGCCAAAGTAATTGATGCTGGATTGGTATTTAGTTTCTTTAGGAGTTGCAGTCATCCCTAACTGTATTGCGCTATCGAAATATTCTAAAATTTCACGCCAGTTGCTATCGTCTTTGGCACTTCCTCTGTGGCACTCATCTACAATTACCAAATCAAAGAAATCAGGTCTGAACAGCTCTTTGTATTGCTGTTTTCCTCCTTGTCCTATAAGTTGCTGGTAAAGTGAAAAATAAACCTCATAAGCTGTGATGCCGCTGTTTAAATCTTTCTGATAATCAACCTTGTGTATGGTTTTTTGAAGAGGTTTAAAATCCTGCTGAATAGATTGGTCTACTAATACATTGCGGTCTGCTAAATACAATACTTTCTTTACCAATCCTGCTTTCAATAGTCGGTAAACAATTTGGAAAGCCGTATAAGTTTTGCCAGTACCAGTAGCCATTACTAATAAAAGTCGTTTTTTGCCTTGAGCAACGGCATTTACCGTATTATTAACTGCATTGCGCTGGTAGTATCGAGGAGGGAAGATGTCCTGACCTACACAAAATGGCTGATTGATAACCTTAAGTTCTTTTTCCGAAAAACCTTCTCCATTATGATTTTCACCCATAAAACGTTTGTAAAGCTCCTCTTTAGTAGGGAATTCATCCATTGCAAGAGTTCTTTCTTTTCCTGTAAGGAAATCATATTCCTGAAAACCTTGTCCGTTAGAACTATAAGCAAAAGGAATATTCATCATCATAGCATATTCTTTTGCTTGTTGCATTCCGTAGCTTATAGAGTGAGTAGCATCTTTAGCTTCTACAATAGCAATAGGGGTCGCCTTATTATAGTAAAACATATAATCGGCATATTTTGCTTTACCACGTGCCACAAAATTACCACGAAGGTTAATCTTACCATCAGTAAACTTAACCATTTTTTCCATAGAAATATCATCAAAACTCCATCCCTTAGCCATTATACTAGGGGTTATGATTTTTAGCTTTACATCTTCTTCCGACATATTTAGAAAATCGCCCATACTTCCTATAATACAAAATTATGCCGCAAAGATAATAATAATCCCCTAATTTCCCAAACCTCCCAGCCCTCCCAGTTTTCTCTTTTGCTAATTTTCACATTGGCTAATTATTTCTATAAACTTCCTCAAACGGCAATCTAAACCTTTCACCCCATATACCGCGCTCTTCACGAATTCCACAAGTGACAACCATACACACTTCAGCCCCATAAGGTAGGTGTAGCAGTTTCTTAATACGATGGCTATCATACCCTCCTAACGGACAAGTATCATACCCCTCCTCTGCCATTGCTAACATAAAAGTTTGCGCTACAAGCCCGCAGCTTTTATGTACTTCCACACGTATATCACCTTCAGAGAGTTCTCGCACCATAGGGCGAAACCAGCCGATAACCCCAGAGAGTTTGCGGAAAGCACCTAACAAGCCAAAAAAACGACTGTACACAAAGGGAATTAGTTTGTTGTAATCCATCTCTTTATCTTTAATACGCTTAGCTTGCCTTTCAGGCGGGCTATTGCGCTGTATATTACCGCGCTCAAATTCCAAAATCATCTTGGCACGCTGGCGGTGTTTGTCCTGTCGAGTCACGAAAACCACCATCTGTTGTGCCGTCGTTGCTGTAAGTTGCCCCAAGCAGGCTTTTGCTAATTTTTCTAACAAAGCCTTATCAGTAATATGGTACAAGTCATACAGTTGCATATTGAAACCACTAGGTGCTAGTGTAGCGAGCTTAAGGCATTCACGCACCTTTTCCTCACTGATGGGCGTAGGCGCATAATAGCGTACTGCCCTGCGAAAGTTTAAAATATCTTTTAACATAGCGTTTATATTTTGTTATTAATAAATAGACCGATATACTTAATCATCTTTAAAAGAAATGCAATGCCGAGAGGGTAAGCCCTCCTCCACACTGGGGACATTTCTTAGTGAAACCTCTTGTCATTTTCTTTTTCTCCCAACCTATATCAAAGTGATAGGGGTATATTTGATCTCCAATGGCTAATGCTTTTCCTACAATTTGATTGCAATGAAAACACCATACCTTAGGAGTGAAATAGGCTTTTATGGAGTACTTAAAGTCAGCATCTTCATAAGTATCAGTCCGTACCTTTTCATCTATTTCATCAAGGTCAGTTGGCTTAAACCAATACAAATAGTCAACCATATAACTCTCACTTTTAACTAACTTAAGGAGAGTAAATACTGGTCGGCATATTTTAAGTAGTTCCTCTTCAGGTATATAATCTCTTACATCATATCCTCCACTTAGTTCTAAGTTATCACTTAGGGTGTAATCAAAACGATCACAATAAAACATAGGAGATTTTTCAGGAGTAATTAGTTTTTGCATTTCTTGATTTCATTAAATGAGGGACAAAGATACAATTTTTTAATCAGGAAAAGTTTCCTGATAAGAACAGGTTTTATAGCTGATAAATTGTCTAATATTAAGGATGGAACTGACATTTTTACAAAATATAATAATTTGAAAATCAAAAGATATAATATTTATAAATTAAAAATATTTCTAAAAACTGACAATTTGTCATATATTTAGCTTTTGGAATACTTCTTGTGTATAAGTAAGCAAAATATAATTATTAACCCTAAAACCTGAAATAAGATGAATTTTAATAACTATACCATTAAGTCCCAAGAGGCAATCCAGAGAGCGCAACAACTTGCGCAAGGTCTTGGGCAACAAGATATCCAAGTGGAGCATATCTTCAAAGGAATTCAAGAGGTAGATAACAATGTGCTACCTTTTATCCTTAAAAAGTTACAGGTGAATACCACAACTCTCAATCAAACCATAGAGAAGGCTTTGGCTTCCTATCCTAAAGTACAAGGCGGACAGATGTCTCTTTCTCGTACAGCTGGAGAGGTATTGATGGAGGCTAGTAATATTGCTAAGAAAATGAATGATGAATATGTTTCTATAGAACATTTACTCTTAGCAATTTTTAAAATTAAAAACCAAGTAGGTCAAACCTTAAAAGAACAAGGAGTTACTGAAAAACAGTTTGAACAGGTAATTGCAGAACTTCGTAAGGGAGAGCGTGTAACCTCGGCTTCGGCAGAAGAAACGTATAATTCTCTTAATAAGTACGCTAAAAACTTGACTCAGTTGGCACATAGTGGTAAGCTTGACCCAGTCATCGGGCGAGATGATGAAATTCGCCGTGTGCTTCAAATTCTCTCTCGTCGTACCAAAAATAATCCTATGCTCGTAGGAGAACCAGGGGTAGGGAAGACGGCTATTGCCGAAGGATTGGCGCACCGTATCGTTAATGGAGATGTGCCTGAGAATCTTAAGGATAAGACCATTTATTCCTTAGATATGGGGGCTCTTATCGCTGGAGCGAAGTACAAAGGGGAGTTCGAGGAACGGCTCAAATCAGTAGTGAAAGAGGTTACTTCTTCCGATGGAACAATTATTCTTTTCATCGATGAGATTCATACTCTTGTAGGAGCAGGCGGAGGCGAAGGAGCGATGGATGCTGCTAATATTCTCAAGCCAGCCTTGGCACGTGGGGAGCTTCGTGCTATTGGAGCCACTACTTTGGATGAATATCAGAAATATTTTGAAAAAGATAAAGCCCTTGAGCGTCGTTTTCAAAAAGTAATGGTGGAAGAGCCTGATACTGAGAGTGCTATTTCTATTCTTCGTGGTATCAAAGAAAAATATGAAGCCCATCACAAGGTACGTATCAAAGACGAGGCTATCATTGCTGCTGTGGAGCTTTCTGAGCGTTATATTTCCAATCGTTATTTGCCAGACAAGGCTATCGACCTAATGGACGAGGCAGCTGCTAAGCTTCGTATGGAAATCAATTCCAAACCTGAAGAATTGGATGTGCTTGATCGTAGAATAATGCAGTTGGAAATTGAAATAGAAGCTATTAAGCGAGAAAATGATGAAGAAAAACTTCGCTTGCTCAATGCCGATTTAGCTAATATTAAGGAAGAACGAAATGAGCTTTTCACCAAGTGGCAAGGAGAAAAATCTTTGGTAGATGAGATACAAGCTACTAAAAATAATATAGAACAATACAAACTTGATGCCGAACGTGCCGAACGAGAAGGAAACTATGGAAAAGTAGCTGAAATCCGTTATGGAAAGATAAAACAAGAAGAAGAAAAGCTTGAAAATCTCCAAAAAGAGGTAGAAGGGCACGAAATGACAATGATTAAAGAGGAGGTTACCCGTGAGGATATTGCTGAAGTAATTGCCAAATGGACTGGAGTGCCTGTTACCAAACTAATGCAAGGCGAACGAGAAAAACTCCTTCATCTGGAAGAAGAACTTCATAAGCGTGTAGTAGGGCAGGAGGAAGCTATTGCAGCTGTTTCCGATGCAATCCGTCGTAGTCGAGCAGGCTTACAAGACCCTAAAAAACCAATCGGTTCATTCCTTTTCTTGGGAACTACTGGGGTTGGAAAAACAGAGCTGGCTAAGGCACTTGCGGAATATCTCTTCGATGATGAGAATGCGATGACTCGTATTGATATGAGTGAATATCAGGAAAAACACGCTGTGAGCCGTTTGGTGGGAGCGCCTCCTGGATATGTAGGTTATGATGAAGGCGGTCAGCTTACCGAGGCAGTACGCCGACGCCCATACTCTGTAGTGTTATTAGACGAAATAGAGAAAGCGCATCCTGATACTTTCAATATTCTCTTGCAAGTATTGGATGAAGGAAGGCTTACTGATAACAAGGGACGGACAGCCAATTTCAAGAATACAATTATCATTATGACTTCCAATATGGGAAGTCAGCTCATTCAGGATAGTTTTGAGCAATATAAGGATGTAGAAAAAGCTACAGAAAAAGCAAAAGACGAAGTACTACAGCTCCTTAAGCAGACAGTACGCCCTGAGTTTATCAATCGTATAGATGACATTGTGATGTTTACACCTCTTACCGAGGCGAATATCAAGCAGATAGTACGTTTCCAACTCAATGGTATTATTAAACTAGTGGCTCGTGAAAATATTATCTTAGAAGCAACTAATGAAGCTATTGACTATTTGGCTGAAAAAGGTTATGATCCTCAGTTTGGAGCACGTCCAGTGAAGCGTGTTCTCCAGAAAGAAGTAATGAATGCCCTTTCTAAGGAAATTCTAAAAGGAGACATAAAGGCTGGAAGTATGGTGTTGTTAGATTCCTTTGATAATGCATTGGTATTCAGAAATAAGGAGTAAAAAATAAAAAAAATAGAGACCCTGAGAAAGAGTCTCTATTTTTTTATTTCAAGAAAACAAATTTAAAATATATTAATAATATTCTTTTTTAAACTTAAAAATCTATAACTTTGCTCCTAACAAATTACTATTTTTATGAATCTCTGGCATATGCAACTACACCCCACAGGGGCTACTGCTTGGACAGTGGAGAACACCCGCCATATTGTTGCCACAGGCTATATAGGCTGTTCGGGTAAGGCTGTACAAACTTTTAACAAACTCCTTTCAGGTGACTTAGTACTAGTGCGTTATGGGGCACAAGTAGTAGCTTTGGTTGCAGTGGAGGATACTCCACACCTATTACGAGATTATGAGAAACACCCTTTGCGCTGGTTTACTAATGGCTGTCCTGTCAAAACACTTGCTTACTATGAAAACCTGAAAATAGGCGGTCGTGGGTGGTACCTGCCTACTACTCTTCAGCAGATAAAACCTGAGAATGAAGTAGCTTATACCTTTGTGAGAGACTTATGGGAAAAGACAAATTCTCATCTACTCTTTTGGGTAGATTTCAATAAACTAATGGAAAATAATTTGCTACCATTTTCCCAAAAAGATGAGAAAGAGAATGTATGCAGACAGCTAATACCTCTGTATGAAGGATTAAGAGTAAATATCTATATGGATGACACCGACGATCAGGGCAACCGTGATGACCTTGTCGGTACGGGCTATGTTACGGCAAACAAAACAGGAATTTACCCTCATACAAAGTGGTGTTGCCAAATAGATGAAAAGGGCATCTGGAATCAGTCCGATGTGGAATAAATTTTGTATTTTTGCTCTCAACTTTCCTTATTTTTATTAAAATGAAACTATTTCTTTTCTTTTTCAATCTTTTATACCTTACTACTATGTTTGGGCAACATACATCAGGCGGATATAAGCCTTTCCTCAGCCAATATGGTCTCAAGGGAAAGGTTAAAACCCTTAAAGAATTTAATGGGTACCATTGGGCTACCTATCACTTCAACAAAGAAGGACTCCTTACCCAAACGGATAATAGAACCTTTACTTACGACGAGCAAAACCGACTTAAAACGATATCTCATAATGAAGGTAAAAGCTCTTTTACTTATTTGCCTAATAATGAGGTAAAGGAAGAAGTTTCAGGATTGGGAAGAGAAACCTATTATTACGTATATGATAACAAAGGAAATTTGCTTTCCAAAGAAAGAAAACTACGTAAAGATAGTCGTAGTAGTCTCGATTATAAGATATTATACAAATACGACAAAGCAGGCAGACTTTTAGAGAAGAAATATGACCCTTCTTATCTGAAAAAAAACAAGACCATCTTTGCAGGGCAGGACTACTCAAGGGCAGATATGGAAGTATATGAATATGATGCTCAAGGAAATCTTTCCCGACAAACGATATATGATTCCTTTGGCTCTCTTAAGTATATAAAACTTTATAAAAACGGGAAGCTCACAGAAAGCCAAGAGTATGATTGGGGACACATTTATCAAAAAATAATCTTTACCTACGATAACAATCAGGTACAAGAAAAAATATATAATCAGGAAGCGACGCCTACCCTCCTAATAACTTACAAAACTACCCTTGATAAGCAAGGAAATGTAATCATCAAGACAAAAGAATTTGAGAAAATTCCTAATAATACAAACAAAGAGAAGACCATAAAAGTTATAGAAAAACGAGAAATAGAGTATTATCCGTAAAATTATAGTATATGAAATACTTTTCCTTATTTTTATTGTTTTTAGCAATCTCTTGTCACGCTCCAGAGGGTGCGTATGTCTTCTATGATGAGCCTGCCTATGCCGAGAAAGAAAGACGATTGCCTATTAGTACAGAACAGGCAGCTACACTTTTTGCCCGAAACTATTTTGAGCAACACCCTTATGCTGAGAAAGTAACCGCTCATATAGATGTGCTTTTTAGGAAAAAGTACATTGTTTCTCCAACAAAGTTATTGCATAATACTAAGTTTGGTGCTTGTTACCTAACTCCTGATACTTATTGGGTAGATGGAAAGACAGGAAAGCTCAAAAAGAATAAACGAGAAGCCTTATATCTTAGAAGGGTAGGCAGAGCCGATGAAAATGGTATGTCAATATTTCGGAAAGGAACTTTTATAAAAACATATATGCGGGATTCCCTGCTTAACACACCTTAGTATCATAGAAAATAAAATTTTAGTAATAGGGGCTTTCATTTAAAAAATAATTATTATCTTTGCCCCGCTTATTAGAATCTAATGAATATAATATCACAAATACATTCTTACACCCCTCTAAAACGTACTCGCAAGAGATACGCAGAGCAACGATATTTTTTATTATTAATACAATAGCTATATTTTTCGTCTGAAAGGTGTAGCTATTTTTTTAAACTCAATAAATAAGAATGCTTAGTTACAAGAAACTATATTATGATAGTATAGATAAAATGGCTAAAAAAATAGCTGATAATTTTGTTGCTGGAAGTTTTATTTCGGAGGAAATTTTGAAATTTATCAATGAATTATATCTTTCTGCTAAAGTAGAACAGAGTTTTAAATCCTCTTTATTTGAGACAGCTTATCATACTCCTATCTCAAGTGAATTAGAGTTCTATATAGCAAGAATTTTTTACCATCTTTCAGAATTAAAAAGAAAAGATTGGAAGATCTTACTTAGAAGGCAACAAGGTAAAACAGCCACTGATATTAGAATTGAAGGAGAAGATAAGACTATTGCTATTATTGAAGTTAAGGCTAAAGCGGGATGGATTCAACCATTTTTTTCAGAGCAACGCTATAATGTAGATAAGGAAAGATTTGAAAATGGCTCATCTTTTGATCCCGATGCTCTGATTGTAAAATCTAGAAAGCAACTAACAAAATATTCTGAAACCTTTGATATTACTAATAATGATATATTTTTGTTCTTGCCTACTTTAGCTTTGGTTCATAGAAAGAAATATAACACATCTTTAGAAGAATATAGAAGTTATTTTTCCAAAACATCAGGATTTCCAGAGGAAAATCTTATTTTACTATCAAAAAAATAAATCTCTTGATTTATCATTAGCTATTGAAGGAAAGGAACTTTCTCCTACAAGTGACTTTGAAAAATTACTGGATAAGTTGTTAAAGAAATAAAAGCACCTAACAAAAATGCCTAAAAGAAACGACCTACATTGTGTTCTGCTCATAGGATCAGGACCTATTATCATCGGACAAGCCTGCGAGTTTGACTACTCAGGCTCGCAATCATTGCGCTCTTTGCGCGAAGATGGTATCAAAACCATACTTATTAACTCTAACCCTGCTACTATTATGACAGACCCATCTATGGCTGATGTGGTCTATCTGAAACCTCTCACCACTAAATCATTAGTGGAAATTCTAAAAGCACACCCCGAAATAGATGCTGTTCTCCCTACAATGGGCGGACAAACAGCGCTTAACCTCTGTATTGAGGCTGACGAAAAAGGTATCTGGAAAGACTTTGGGGTGGAAATCATTGGGGTAGATATTGATGCAATACAAATCACTGAAGACCGCGAAAAGTTCCGGATACTGCTTGACCAGATTGGTATCCCAATGGCACCTTCTGAAACGGCTACTTCTTTCCTTAAAGGAAAAGAAATCGCACAACGCTTTGGTTTTCCGTTAGTAATACGTCCGTCTTTTACTTTGGGCGGTACAGGGGCTTCTATCGTCTATAAAA
>CALFOY010000193.1 GCA_937919265.1 uncultured Capnocytophaga sp.
TACAGCCATTGCTGAAGATTTTATGCAAGAAATGGGCTATAAAGAACAGCCTTACTTGATAGTTTTTCATAAAGATACTGAAAATAATCACGTATAACTACCAAGTCCCTGTAGTTATCAATAATGATAAAATTGTACCCTTTGCACAGTTTTGTAAAGAGATTTCTGGAAAGAAAATAAAAATAAAAACACTACACCTGCAAAAGAACTGCGATAACGCTTGTATCCAAAATATCTACATTTACTATAGAAATTAACTTGCTATTTGAAGAGTTCAAAAAATAAAGTTGCTAGATCAAAAAAAATAGTTATTTTTGTATCGAAAAATCTTGATTGATATATTTAGCTATGAAAAAAGCCTTATTTCTTATCTGCTTTTGGGTAGTAAATTGGTCTTTTGCTCAATTGTCTGATACTACTCCTTCAGTAATGCTCAAGTCCTACGTTCAAAAAGATAGAATACTGCTCCGTTGGGCAGTAAGTACTCCTATTGAATGGCAGAAAGCAAATCAAAAAGGCTTTGTTCTTCACAAAATACTCCTCAAAAAAGATGGTAATCTCCTCGAAAACCCTGAAAAACAAACTATAGCCACTCTAAAACCTAATAAACAAGAAGATTGGATAGACTTCATTCAAAAAGATAATTATGGCGCTATCATTGCTCAGGCACTATATGGTGAATCTTTTTCTGTAGAACAAGATAGTAAAAATGGTATATCTAAAATTGTAAATATAGCAGAGGAACTGAACCAGCGACATACTTTTGCTCTTTTTGCAGCAGATATGTCCTTTGTAGCAGCTCAGAAAGCAGGTTGGGGATTTATAGATACCGATGTAAAAGCGGGAGAAACCTATATTTATCAGGTAGAAGTTCTCGGAATGCCCGAAATAGAGTCTTCTGCGGTGATGGTAGGGCTTTCTGATGTTGAAACACTTCCTAAAATTCACGATTTCACTGCTATTCCTGATGATAAAAAGGTGCTTTTTTCTTGGAGAATTACCTATTTGAAAGATATATACACTTCTTATATCATAGAACGTTCTGAAAATGGCACTGACTTTCAGACCATTTCTTCTACCCCTATTGTAGATATGAATGGAACAAGTAAAAAACAAATGTTCTATGCGACTACTTTAGAAATGAATGATACGCCTTACTTCTTTCGTATCTATGGTATCAATGCTTTTGGCGAAAAAGGTATTCCTTCAGCCCCTATAAAAGTACAAGGTATTTTTGCTACTACAGCTGTCCCTCGTATAGCCGACTATAATTTTATTAACGACGGGGTAGAACTTATTTGGGAATACTCTAAAGAAGCTGAAAAAGCTACTGAAAAATTCGAACTTTGGCACAATACCAAAGAAGATGCGAACTATCAAAAAGTGGTGGACAATATCAAAAAAGAAGATAGAAAACTGATTTATAAGAAACTTTCAGCGTCTAACTACTTCAAAATAGCCTCAGTTGATAAAAAACAAAAGCGACATTTCTCACATAGTACTTTAGTGCAACCATCCGATTCTATTCCTCCCGCCCGACCTATAGGGCTACAAGGAAAAATTGATAGTTTAGGTGTGGTTACTCTTTCGTGGAAAGCTAATACAGAGGCTGACTTGGCAGGCTATAGAGTACTAAGAGCTAATACCGATAAAGAAGAATTTGTAGATATCTTTAATCATATCATTACTGAAAATACAGCCCGTGACACGGTGAGTTTTTCTCTTTCTAATAAAAAGGTGTTTTACAAAATTTTAGCAGAAGATTTACGTTACAATCGCTCTCCTTTTTCTGAAGTAATAGTAGTTGAAAAACCTGATAAAAACCCGCCTACTGCCCCTATTTTTAATAATTTCACTACCGAAAACGGAAAGATAACACTGTATTGGATAAGCAGTTCAAGTGATGATGTAGAAAGCTATACCCTAAGTAGAAGAGAAAAAGGAACAGAAAAATGGCAACCGCTACAAGTATTTCACAAAGAAACCAATACATTTATTGATGAAACTACTGAAAGTGGCAAAACGTATGAGTATCTCATTCAAACAAAGGACAAAACAGGTTTATGGTCGAGTGCTGAGAATGCAACCATAACAATAAAAGCACCTATAAAGACAGATAAAATAATTAAAAGTATAGATTTTGTAGCCGATAGAAACGCACATTCTATCTCTTTGTTTTGGAAGTATCAAAAAAATGCCAAAGTAACTGAGATTCAGATTTACAAAAATGTAAAAGGTACACCACCCTCGCTCTGGAAAGTACTCACCCCTAAGCAACAACACATCACTGATAAAGAAATACATATCAATACCATATATGAATATTACTTTTTACCTTCATTGGCTAATGGCAAGCCTGTAGAAGGTCAAAAAGTAGAAGTTAATTATTAATTTTTTAAATCATTTACATTATGAGAAAAGTGTTTTTATTAATTGTTTCAGCAGTTACTGCATTTACAAGCAATGCTTGTGGAGAAAAAGAGGATTCTAATCTACAAGAACCTCCTAAAAATTCCCTTGAACAAAAGCTGATTGGGAAGTGGAAAATTACAGACATTGGCTTAGATGCTGATGGAAAAGTTGTAGAGACAATTGAAAGGGAATGTCAATTTGTAGAATATTTAGCAAATCATACAGGAAATATGATTGCTTATGGTAATTCTGATTGTAAGAATCATCCTGATGAAAAAGAGAAGAATACTAAACCTTTTTCTTGGAGATTAGATGGAATGAAACTATATGTGACTTTTGAAAATACTCCAGAAGGATTTTCTTCTATAAAATCTATCTCAAATAATAAGATTATTTTTGAAAATGTTTCTCGCGAACCAAGCGACCCAAGATTTGATTTAAAAGTGGTCAAAATAGATGTCATTTTTGAACGTTTAAACTAGTGTACAATAAATCAAAAAAATGAAGAAAATACACATCCTCGTAGTGATTTTCTTAACTTTTGTTAATCACATATCTGCTCAAATAGATTTGAGTGGAAGTGCTTCCTATCAGCTAAATATTGAGGGAGATATGGGAAGAAGATCTAATGGGTGTGGAGATATTGACGGCTTAAGAGAAATAAGGATTATTAGATCAAATAGTAGAAATTCGGAAATAATTCTTAATAATAGATATATAAATAGCCCTTTTTCAATTTCAAACCCTGTAAGTTATGTAAAATCTAACCCCATAACAGAAGTTATTGTAAAAAAAATTATTAGATGGAAAGAATGGTGTAGATGGGGTATATTTGTAGCACCAGTAAAGTGTTGTGATGGAGGACCTGAAAATAAATGGAATAATTATAATATTAGTAATGAATGTTTTGTAGAAAGTTACTATAACCAAGGAGATGGATTGAATAGAATTACAATATCCTCAAAACCTGTAATAAATATTCCTCTTCCTAGCAACCCTTTATATTTAACAGATACAAACTATTTAACGGTTACAATCCCTGATAATATTGATAATAAATATTTCAAATGGAAATATAGTGTAGGAGGTAGTTATCCAAGAGATATTCCCTATTCCTATAATTATAAACCAATATTGCGTATCAAAGGAAGTGATTTTTTGTCAGAAGAAGATTTTGGTAAAAATGTATCTGTTTGGATAGACTTAAAAAATGTTTGTTCGTATTGTGAAAATCCATCTCCAATAAATTTTGTTTATCAAAAATCCCTTCCTATTTTAACCAATTCTAATAATGAGACTATTTTTACAAGGTG
>CALFOY010000194.1 GCA_937919265.1 uncultured Capnocytophaga sp.
TATTTATACTTCGATTTTTATTTGTTTTTGCTCAAATACCATAGGACAAACTCTATCTTTTTCAGATGCTTTGGAAAAAATGTATTCTGAAAATCAGAAACTTAAAGGTTTCGAAAAACAAAAACAAGCATCTCATTATGAAGAAAAATCTTATAAGGGATTGTACTTCCCAGAAATTTCTATAAACGGAAGTTATATTCATTTGAGCGCTCCTCTATCCCTTGATTTAAATAACATAAAAACTCCAATAACCACTGGGCTTAGTAAGATTCCTGCTCCTTTTTTACCTTTAATGAATCAATTTAAGCCATATTTACAAAAAGATTGGAGTTATCAATTTCAAGAACCGAATATTTGGAGATTATCTGCCGACCTAAAATGGGTTGTTTATGCTGGAGGAAAAGTACGTATTGGTAATAAAGTTAGCCAAATTAATAGTAAAATAACTGAAATAGAAAGTAAAAAAAATGAATATTCTCTTATTTCTGAATTAGCAGAACGTTATTTTCAAGTTCAATTAGCTAAAAAAGCTCTTGAAGTACGAAAAAAAGCTCTTGAATCAGCAGAAAATCATTATTCTAATGCTCAAAAACTTGAAAAAAATGGAATAATTGCACCTATTGAAACTATGCAAGCTAAAAAATCTGTTACAGATGCTGAAAGAGAAGTACTGGCTTGTCAAAAAGATATAGAACTTGCAAAAGTAGCTCTTTTGGGAATAATAGGTATTGAAGAAAATGAACTTATTTCACCTTCTTCTCCTCTTTTTGAAGTACCACCACTACAAAATCTTAATTATTATCAAACTAAAGCAAAGGAAAATTATCCTTTAATTGTACAAGCTCAACTAAAAAACAACTTGCAGAACAAAATATAAAATCAAAACAATCTGCTTTTTTACCAAATATTGCTCTTTTTGGTAAAAAATATCTTTGGAAAGAAAATTTACCATTAACAGAACCTGATAATTGGGTGGTAGGTGTAGGATTTCAATGGAATATATTCAATGGTTTTCAGGATAAAAACAAAATTGCTCAAGCTAAAGCTACAAAAGAAAGTATAGATTTTTTTACAGCACAAGCTGAAAAAGATATACAAACTTTTGTTAAAAAACAATATACTGAAATAGAAAAACAAAAAGAACAATTCCTTAGTTTAGAACAAAGCCTATTATTTGCTAAAGAACTTGTTAGAGTACGAGAAAAAGCTTTCATTGAAGGTTTTTCTACCTCTGTAGAAGTAGCTGATGCTTATCTTTATTTGGCTTCAATTGAAATAAAACGTTACCAAGCTCTTTTTGAAATGGATAAAACTCTTGCTCAATTATTAGAAACTTGTGGATTAAGTTCTGAATATAATAGTTATATAACTAATTGATTTATAGATATTTAAATAAAAAAGCCTTCTTTATTAGAAGGCTTTTTTATTTAATAACTCTAAAAACTCAGAGTATATTTTTTTCTGTGGAGTCGGAGAGATTCGAACTCTCGTCCAAACAAGTAACCATAAAGGTTTCTACACGTTTAGTTTTCGCTTGATTTTCATTATTTTGCTGACCGAAAACAGCCCACAAAATACCTATCTTCTTTAAATCAAAATCTACTAAAAGAAGCCATCAATAGATTTAATGTTGATTTTTATGGTGTCTCTTTATGAACTGCCATCAACAAGGGCTTTTCAGAGACATCTCGCTTCCTTACCTTGTAAGGACTTAGCCAGAAATCTTACTATAATTCAGATTAGGCAGCAAGAGCGTAGTTATTCTCGCCATTTAAAGTTTTGAAATAGATATTTACGAGCATTAATTTCATAGCTCGACGTGCTTACTTTACAATTAAGCTTGCTGTCAAAACCAGTCGACCCCAATTGAAGGGCAAAATTAATATTATTTTTTTAATATTTTATTTTTTTAATATTTTTTAACTTACTATAAAAATTAAATTCTTATATCCATAACCATAAATTTTTGTACATTTGCACCTAAAAAAACTAAATGATTTTCCCTGAATTCTCTGAAATATTACTTCTATGGTATAAAAACCAAAAAAGAGACTTGCCTTGGAGAAAAACTAAAAATCCTTATTTTATATGGCTTTCTGAAATTATTCTACAACAAACCAGAGTTATTCAAGGAATGCCTTATTACTATAGTTTTATAGAAAAATATCCTAATATTCAATCTCTTGCGAATGCAAACGAAGAAGATATTTTAAAAACTTGGCAAGGATTAGGTTATTATTCAAGAGCAAAAAATTTACACCAAACAGCCATCTATATTTCTGAAAAACTGAATGGTATTTTCCCTAATAATTATAATGATATAAAAAAATTAAAAGGCATTGGTGATTATACTGCAAGTGCCATATCCTCAATATGTTACAATGAAGCTCAAGCAACAGTAGATGGTAATGTTTATAGAGTTTTGAGCCGTATTTTTGGAATTGATATTCCTATAAATTCAAGTAAAGGAGTTAAATATTTTAAAGAATTAGCAATAATTTTATTAGATAAAAATAATCCTGGTGAATATAATCAAGCAATTATGGACTTTGGAGCTACTTGGTGCAAGCCTAAAAATCCTAATTGTAACACTTGTCCTTTCAATAATAAATGTATTGCTTTTCATTATAATAAAATAGATTTTTTTCCTATAAAAAATAAAAAAATATCTATAAAAAATCGTTTTTTTAACTATTGTGTAATTATTGACAATAATGAAAAAACAATTTTATCAAAAAGAGAATCAAAAGATATTTGGCAAGGTTTATACGAATTTCCTCTTATAGAAACTACTGAAAAACAAGAAGATAAATCAATTATAGAGAAAATCAATAATACTTTTAAAAATATTCATAAAATAGAAAAATATTCCAAAGAATATATTCATAAACTATCTCATCAACATATTTACACTTTTTTTTGGAAAATTTATGTTAATGATATTTTAGAAAATGGGATTACTTTTTCAGAAATGGATAATTATCCTAAATCTACCCTAATTGTTAATTTTTTGAAATCTATTGAAAATTGAAAAAAAATGATTAACTTTGGGCAAATTTTCTTAAAACATTTTTATTATGAATGGAACCGTAAATAAGGTAATTCTTATAGGTCGATTAGGAGATGTAATTAAGCTAACTTATTTTGATAAAGGAAGTTGTGTAGGAAGAGTTCGCTTAGCAACAGATGAATCTTTTATCAATAAAACTACAAATGAACGAATTGAAAATACAGAATGGCATAACCTTGTATTTACAAATAAAAGTGCTGAAATTATTGAAAAATATACAAAAAAAGGCGATTTATTATACATTGAAGGTAAGTTAAAAACAAGGCAATGGCAAAATCAAGATGGAATAACTCGTTATATTACAGAAATTTATGTTTCTGATTTTAATTTTTTAACACAAACAAATACTAACCAAAAAAATAACGAATAGTTACTATATATAAAAATCATAAAATTATATTATTTAAATTATTGTATAACAAATTTTAACATATTTTGGACTTAGAACCTCCCAATTTTTTAACAGAATCAGAATTAATTATTCGAACTATTATATTTTTTATTTTACTTTGTTGTTCTGCTCTAATTTCTGGTGCAGAAGTAGCATTATTCTCTCTTTCTCAAACAGATTTAAATAATGAAGAAGAAAGAGATAATAACACAAGTAGACTTATTGTTAATATACTAAAAAATCCTAAAAAATTATTAGCCACTATACTAATAGCTAATAACTTAGTAAATATATCAATTGTACTAATTTTTGCTCCAATTGGAGAATTTCTTTTTAGTGGATTAAGTAGCTGGTTAAGAGCGATTTGCGATATTGGATTAGTTACTTTTTTCATTTTGCTTTGTGGTGAAATTTTACCAAAAATATATGCTAATCGCAACAACATTTTTTTTGCAAGAAAAGTTATTAAAATCATAAAATTTTTAGACGTTATACTTTCTCCCATAAGCATCCCTATGAAAAAACTCACAGAGTCTATAAATAAATTTTTAGGAAAACAAAAATCTAATATTTCTGTAGATCAACTATCTCAGGCTCTGGAACTTACCTCTGAAGAAGATACAACTAAAGAGGAACATAAAATTCTTTCAGGAATAGTCTCTTTTGGTAACACAGAAACCCGAACAGTAATGCGACCACGAGTAGATATTTCAGCAATTAGTGATGATATGAGTTTTGCAGAAATTCTTGATTTTATTAAGGAAAATGGATATTCAAGAGTTCCTGTTTATCACAAAAATATAGATAATATTACTGGTGTTATTTACGCTAAAGACTTAATACCTTACTTATCTAAAACAGATTTCAATTGGAAAAATATTAAACGAAAAGCCTTTTTCGTTCCTGAAAACAAAAAATTAGATGATTTGCTCTCTGAATTTCAATCTAAAAAAATACATTTGGCCATTGTTGTAGATGAATACGGGGGCACATCAGGAGTTATTACTCTAGAGGATATTATAGAAGAAATTGTTGGAGAAATTAGTGATGAATTTGATTCTGAAGACTCTTTTTATACTAAAATTAATGACAATACCTTTATTTTTGAGGGAAAAACTTCTTTAAAGGATTTTTATAGAATCTTAAATATTTCTGATTATATAGAAAATAAATTTGAAGAATCACGTGGTGATGCAGAAACTATTGCTGGATTTTTATTAGAAATAATAGGTAATTTTCCTGAAAAAAATCAAGTAATTTCATTTGAAAACTTCACTTTTAATATTGAAAATATAGATAAAAAACGTATCAAACAAATAAAAGTCACTATTTATAATGTTTAAATATTTTTTCATTTTCTGTGTTTTTTTCCTAATAAGTTGTGGAGAATCTACTCAACCCAAACCCAAAGCTTTGTTAAGATTAGAATATGGTACGCCTTCTTATGATAGTTTAATAACAAATTGCCCTTATTGGTTCGAAAAAAACAAGAAATCTTTTCTACAAAAACAACAAGAATGTAGTATAGAAATCTTTTATCCTGAAATGAAGGCTACTATTTATATCACCTATAAACCTGTAGAAAATAATTTAAAAAATTTACTTCGAAATGCTGAAAAACTTACTTATGAGCACGTCATAAAAGCAAGCAATATTATTGAACAACCTTATATAAATGAAGAACATAATGTTTTTGGTATGTTCTATGAAGTTGATGGAAACGCTGCTTCTCAGTCTCAATTTTATGTTACTGATAGCACTAAACATTTCTTGACAGGTTCTATTTATTTTAATGCTAAACCAAATTTTGATTCTATTCAGCCAGCTGCTTTTTATCTTAAAAATGACATTAGAAAGATAATGGCTGTCTCTTATACACATCTGACGC